>JALRIU010000335.1 GCA_023255355.1 Pseudomonadales bacterium
AGCAATCAGTTCAATCATCGGGATACAAAAAGCAGCTGTCTTTCCCGTTCCTGTTTGTGCAGATGCTAATATATCTTTTAGCGACTAGCCACTACCCCCTCAAACCCTCAATACAACTGCTTGCCAGCCTTTCAGCGCTATTCGCGATTCACCGAGCGTCAAATCGTTGTAGTTGTCGATTAATACTTCTAGCTGCGAACTTGCCTTTATGTCGTATTCAAACGAGGCTGTTTCAGAAGAGAAGTTTAATGCAACTAACAACGTTTCATCGTCCAATTGCCTTTCGAATACATACAATTGTTCATGGTTTGGCAGCAATAATTGATAGCTACCATAGATCAACGTGAGGTTATTGCTGCGCAGGGCAGTCATTTTACGGAAGTAATTCAGTACTGAATTAGGCACATTTTCTTGTGCAGCTACGTTGACTTGCATGTAGTTAGGGCAAACTTTAATCCAGGGTTCGCCAGTGGTAAAACCAGCATGCATCGAGTTGTCCCACTGGACTGGCGTACGTGCATTATCCCGTGCACAAAGTTTGTGAGATTCAATGAATTTTTCAAGATCGCCACCTTCTTCTTTGGTTAGGTGGTACCAGTTGATGGTCATCAAATCTTTGTAGTCTTCGATATTATCGAATTTGATATTGCTCATGCCTATTTCATCACCCATGTAGTAATAGGGTGTGCCGCGCATGGCTAGTAAATAGGTGGTAAGAAGTTTTGAGGATAGTTCTCGCCATTGTGGCTCGTCATTACCCCAGCGTGACACCATACGAGGAAAGTCATGATTGCCAAAATAAACGGTATTCCAGCCCTTGGTTGACAGCGCTTTATCCCAGTCGCTCATCACCTTTTTAAATTTCACCAAATTTTGAAAATCATCATTGATTATGAAACGCTCACCCACGCCAATACCTTGGTGATCGAAGTGATAGTTCATATTCAATTCTTGACGATCTTCGTCGACTAAAGCGAGCACGTTATGCGTATGGGTACCTGGTCCTTCTGCAACAGTCATAATGTCATAGTGTTGCAGTACTTCACGGTTCATCTCATGCAAGTATTCATGTAGACGAGGGCCCTCTGCATAGCGATCAATCATGATCGAGCCTTGATTTTCATCGCCAAAATCAGGCCAGTCGGTGTGCTTGGAAATAAATGTAATAACGTCCATGCGGAACCCGTCGATGCCCTTTTTGAACCAGTAGTGCATCATGTCATAGATTTCAGCGCGTAGTTTTGGGTTTTCCCAATTTAGATCGGGTTGTTTACGCGCAAAATAATGCAAGTAATATGCATCGGTTTGCTCGTCATAACGCCAAGCATTGGCTTCTTCATCAAAATAACTCCAGCGGCGTGGAGGTGTGCCTTTTTCCGCTGGCCACCAGTGGTAGTAGTCGCGATAAGGGTTGTCTCGTGAGCTGCGTGATTGTTTGAACCACTCGTGCTCGCTAGAGGTATGGTTTACTACCAGATCCATAACGACCTTGATTCCGCGCGCATGAAAACCTGCTAAAAGTTCTTCAAAGTCTGCCATCGTGCCAAACTCAGACATGATGTTGCGATAATCTGAAATGTCGTATCCATTGTCATCATTAGGCGATGAATAGATTGGGTTTAGCCAAACCACTTGAATACCAAGGCTGGCAATATAGTCCAGACGCTGAATAATACCGCGTAGATCACCTACGCCATCGCCATTGCTATCTTGAAAGCTGCGAGGATAAATTTGGTACACGATGGCTTCTTTCCACCATTCGCGTTTGATATTGGCTAACTTCATAAAACACTCAATGAAACCGGTTGCAAAGGCGCTATCTTACGAAGATTTTGCCGCGCTGCAAGCGAAAACATAAAAGTTTAAGTATTTAAGAAAGATTAGGAATTGTCCGAGTTGTCGGTATATTTAATAAAGTGATTATTAATCAATTGGTTGAGATGGCCGCATAACAGGTTTATGGTTATGCTAGAAATCTCGAATTTTTATAAAAGCTTGATTGTATTACCCGTATTTTCTATACTGCCACCGGTGGCAAAATAATGAGAGTAAATAATGATAAGTTTGCTAAGACAAGTTAAATCAGCATTTTTAATTCTGATTTGCTTTATGCTCATTGCATGTGGCAATGATGAAGATCGCTACGTTATTCGTATTGGTCATACACTTGATCCAACCCATACAGTTCACAAAGCCATGTTAGTCATGCGAGATGCTTTAGAACGTGAATCTTCTAATAGCATGACGATTCAAATATACCCAAGCGGGCAATTAGGCACTGAGAGAGAGCTCATAGAACTATTGCAAATTGGTAGTTTAGGTATGACTAAAGTGTCGGCTAGTCCTCTTGAGGGCTTTGTTCCAGAGATGAAAATATTTAATGTTCCATATGTATTTAACAATCATGAACATTACTTATCTGTTCTCGATTCTGATATTGGTATATCAATACTTCAATCTGTTCAGCCTGCTCGGATGATGGGATTAGGGTATTACGATGCAGGCAGCCGAAGCTTTTATAGTACTAATAAACCAATCAATAATCCGGCTGATTTGCTTGGTATGAAAATACGTGTTCAAGAGAGCCAGATGGCAATGAAAATGGTATCTGCTCTAGGTGGTAGCCCTACGCCGATAGCATGGGGTGAGTTATACACCGCCTTGCAGCAAGGGGTGGTGGATGGAGCTGAAAATAATCCACCCAGTTATTATTTGTCGCGCCATTTTGAAGTTTCTCCTTATTTTTCTATAGATGAGCATACAGCTGTTCCGGACGTCTTATTAATAAGTAAATATGTATGGTCTGAATTATCAGAAAAACAGAAAGTTTGGTTGCAAAAAGCTGTCGATGAATCTGTTGTTTATCAGCGCACACAGTGGCAAGCAGATACTGAAGATGCTCTGAAAAATGTTAAAGCTGCTGGTGCAAGTATTATTCAAGTAGATAAGCAGTTGTTCCAAGATAAAGTAAGCGAATTGCATGAGTCATTCGTTGGAACTGATTTAGGTGAAATGATTGCACGTATTAAGGAATTTGATCGTGATTAAATCTATTACAGAGCTTTTAGATAAGCTTTTTAAGGGCGTACTTTCTGGTCTTATGGTGCTAATGGTGTTTTGTGTTACATGGCAAGTTTTTTCGCGTTATGTCCTAAATAGTCCAAGTTCATGGACTGAAGAGTTAGCACGTTTTGCCTTAATTTGGATTGGTTTACTAGGTTCTGCCTATGCCTACCATTTAAAAATGCATTTAGGCCTGGATCTGTTGGTACATAAATTACAGCCAACATCGGCCGTACTGTTAAAAAAACTATTGCACGTTTTAGCCGTGTTATTTGCTGCAGTTGTAATGGTGTACGGAGGGATTCAGTTAGTTATGATGACCGCAGAATTGAAACAGTATTCAGCCGCTCTGCAGTGGCCAATGGCCATGGTATATCTTTGTTTGCCCATTAGTGGGCTGATGATGATTTTATACGCCATGTTAGATTGGGTCGCCCTTGTTGAGGAGTCTCAAGCATGATTGAAGCGGTATTGTTGATCAGTTTCTTTATTATGTTGGCGATTGGCTTGCCTGTGGCCTTTTGCATAGGTTTAGCAACTTTAGCGACATTGTTGCTATCTATAGATGCAGATCCTGCAATTCTCACCATGGCTCAACGGATGGCGAGCGGTTTAAATTCCTTTGCTTTGTTGGCAATTCCATTATTTATATTATCTGGCGTAATAATGGGGCAGGGCGGTATTGCTAAGCGTTTGATTGATTTTGCTAAGTGTTTACTAGGTATGGTGCCGGGTGGATTGGCTTTGGTGAATGTATTGTCTTGTACCTTGTTTGGCGCGATTTCTGGCTCTGCTGTTGCTGCAGCCTCTGCTATCGGTGGTTTTATGGTGCCAGAAATGGAAAAAGAGGGTTATAAAAGAAATTTTAGTGCTGCGGTGACAGCAACGTCTGCAACGACTGGATTGTTGATTCCTCCAAGCAATATCTTAATAGTTTACGCTATCGCCAGTGGTGGTGTTTCAATTGGGGCGTTATTCATTGCCGGATATTTGCCAGGGTTATTAGTAGCATTGTCCTTGATGGTGGTTTGTATTATTAATGCTAAGCGTTATAACTTACCCAAATCTGGACGGGTTTCTTTTAAAGAGTTTGCTATGGCTGCTTATCGTGCCTTCCCAAGCTTATTTTTAGTGTTTTTGGTTATCGGCGGTATTATAGGTGGGGTATTTACTGCAACCGAAGCCGGTGCGATTGCTGTTATATATGCCCTCATTTTGTCAGTATTTATTTATAAAGAAATAAGCTTATCTGAATTGAATGGCATTATGCTCAAGTCAGCTGAAACAACGGCTATTGTGATGTTCTTGATCGCAACGAGTGTGGGTATGTCTTGGTTATTATCTTTTCACGATATTCCTACCAATGTAGCTAATGCTTTATTGGGCTTAAGTGATAATCCTATCGTCATTTTCTTAATTATAAATTTAGCGTTATTGATTGTTGGTTCATTTATGGATATGACGCCGGCAGTACTTATTTTTACGCCGATATTTTTGCCTGTGGTTGCTGCTTTAGGTATGTCGCCCTTACATTTTGGCATCATGATGGTACTCAATTTGTCCATTGGTTTATGTACTCCTCCCGTCGGCAGCGTTTTATTTGTAAGTTGCGCCGTTGCTAAAACCACTATTATGGACATAGTTAGACCCATAATGCCTTTGTATGTGGCCATGTTTGTTGCTTTGATGCTGGTGACTTATGTCCCTTGGATTAGTGAATTTTTACCTCGCTTTTTTGGAATGATTTAAATGACTGTAAAAGTAGCTGTACTCGGTGAATGCATGTTGGAGTTGTCCAATGCGCAAGCCGGTCATATTTCCCGCGCCATGCCGTGCCGATTTAATTTTGGTGGTGATACTTTAAACTCTGCCGTTTATATGGCTCGCTTAGGATTGCAGGTAAGTTATTTCACTGCGCTTGGTGATGATGTTTATAGCCAATGGTTGATAAACGAGTGGGCAAGTGAAGACGTCGATACGTCGCAAGTTGTAATCATGCCCAAGGCGATGCCAGGGCTTTACATGATTCAAACCGACGACCATGGTGAACGCAGTTTTAGCTATTGGCGAGACCAATCGGCTGCCAGACAATGGTTGCATGATGAAGCTGCTTTGCAGCAGTTGCTTGAACGTCTAAAGGATTACGATGTGTTATATCTTTCTGGTATTACCCTGTCTCTCATGGGTGAGTCATATTTTGAAGGATTTCTTGCAGGCCTTCAGCACTTGGTAAGTTCTGGCTTGAAGGTGGTGTTTGATATTAATTATCGACCTCGGGGCTGGCAAAACGAAGCTATCGCTAAACATCGAATCGAAGCCATCTTACGCATAAGTAACATGGCATTGCCGACCTTTGATGACGAAATGTTGTTATTTAAAGATCAAACGCCAAAACAAACCGCCGCGCGTTACCAAGCATATGGGGTTAGTGAATGTGTGATCAAACTTGGTGGCGAGGGTGCATTGTGTGTTCATACGGGCAACGAAGAATTAGTCGCCACGACAAAAGTGGCCAAGGTGATTGACTCGACGGGGGCCGGAGATTCATTCAATGGCGCCTATTTGGCTAAACGTTTGGCTGGTGCAACTATGCAAGCGGCCTGTATGGCGGGTCATTGTTTAGCGGGTACCGTCATTCAATTTCGTGGCGCAATTATTCCAACAGATGCTATGCCGGAGGGTTTATGTCAGGTCTAACAAGGCGTAATTTGCTAAAGGCGGGCGCGCTTGCTCCACTTGTGCCCGCGTGCAGCTTTGCGACGCAACAACCTTTACCTGTCACGACAATGAGTGCAGATGACATATTGCAGCAAACTCAATTACCCAAGCTAAGTCAGCGTGATTTTTTTGTGGATGATTTTGGTGCTATTGCTGATGGTGAAACAGACAATACCGCAGCCATTGGTCGTGCGATTGCTGCGGCTTCTGCTGCCGGCGGTGGCCGGGTGACTTTCGCTGCTGGACAGTATAATACTGCAGCGATTCATCTAAAAAGCCGGGTTGAATTACATGTGCCTGCTGGGACTGAGCTAAGTTTTAGCACTGTTGCTGATGATTATTTGCCGGCGGTATTTACCCGCTGGGAAGGCATGGAAATGATGGGTTTGTCGCCCTTAGTTTATGCCTTTGATGAAAGTGATGTGGCAATAACCGGAGGTGGTGTTCTAAATGGCAATGCCAATGATGACACTTGGTGGCCCTGGAAAGGTCCCCATAAAGAAGCACATTGGAGAATAAATCCTGCTGAAGATCAAAAAGCTGCTCGAATAGCTTTGTTTGATATGGCGGAAAAAGGCTTGCCGGTGTCACAGCGTATCTTTGCTAAAGAAAGCTATTTAAGGCCTGTATTCGTGCAGTTTTATCAATGCCAGCGCGTATTAGTGGAAGGTGTGACGATTAAAAATGCTCCATTTTGGTTGTTGCACCCAGTGTTATCAGAGGATGTGACTGTGCGCGATGTTACATTCAGTAGTCATGGGCCTAACTCAGATGGTTGTGATCCTGAGTCCTGTAACCGCGTTGTGATTGAAAAATGTTCTTT
>JALRIU010000240.1 GCA_023255355.1 Pseudomonadales bacterium
GCCATTTTTTTAGTATTGAAAAAACTTACATAACCATGCCAATGTAAGATTTAATTTCCATAAATTCTGCGATGCCCCACTTGCTAAATTCACGGCCATTACCAGATTGTTTATAGCCACCGAAAGGGACAGATGCATCAGGTGTGCCGGCGTTGATATAAACCATTCCAGCACGAATGCGTGGTGCAATTTGGTTGGCGAGTACTGGATCGCCACAAATCACCGACGACAACCCGTAGTTTGTATCGTTGGCGATTCTGACCGCATCATCGACATCATCGTATTGAATCATGGTGATGACTGGGCCAAAGATTTCCTCACGGGCAACCGTCATGTCATTAGTTACGTTGCTAAAAAGTGTAGGCTTAACATAGAAACCTTTGCTTACATTTTCTGGGAGACCTGCGCCACCTGCTGCAACTTCAGCGCCTTCAGCGATACCAGCTTGGATGAGGCCTTGGATTTTATCCCATTGTGATTTGTTGACCACTGGGCCTAGATGAGCGCCTTCAGTTAAGGGGTCGCCAACAGTCATTGCGTTCATATAGTCTGCTGCAATTTTTACTGCCTCGGCATACTGTGATTTGTGCACTAAGACACGTGCTGGGGCTATACAGCTTTGGCCAGAGTTAAGGCATACACCACCGAGTCCTGCGGGTAGGGCTTGATCGAGTGGTGCGCCAGGTAAAATAATATTTGGCGACTTGCCGCCAAGTTCTTGGTGTACACGTTTTACGGTATCAGCAGCATCTTTAGCTACAGCGATACCCGCACGGGTAGAGCCAGTGATACTAATCATGTCGACGTCAGGGTGCTTTGCAAGTGCGCTACCCACTGTCGGACCATCGCCTTGAACGAGGTTAAATACGCCTGCTGGTACCCCAGCCGCGTGCATGACTTCAGCAAATATAGCTGCAGCACCAGGGCATTCTTCAGAGGGTTTTAAAATCATGGTGCAGCCTGCGGCAATCGCTGGGGCGACTTTGGCAACGATTTGGTTCATAGGCCAGTTCCATGGGGTGATCAGTGCAACCACACCAATAGCTTCGTGTACGACTTTGTTGGCGCCTACTTTTTCTTCAAATTCAAAGTTTTTTAACGCTTCAATAGTGCTCATAAAGTGGCCAATGCCTGAGCCTACTTGAGCGGTCTGCGACACAGAAATTGGACAACCCATTTCAGTAGAAATGGCTTGAGCAATGTCGCCCGCGCGTTTTTGATATTCAGCAACAATAGTTTGTAGTAATTCGATGCGTTGCTCACGTGTAGTTTGCGCAAAGCTATCAAAAGCAGCACGCGCTGCAGCAACAGCTGCATCTACATCTGCCTGAGTACCTAGTGTGATTTCAGTGCAGGCGGCTTCTGTTGAGGGGCTAATTACCTGATGTTTAGTGCCGCCGATACTATCGACCCAGTTACCGTTGATGTAGTTTTGCAAATAGCTATTCATGCATGTCTCCTGATAGTGATATTTAGTCGGATTTTTTACGTTGTTCGTCGCGTTGTTGATCCCCGATCCATCGCTCGGCCACAATTTCTTTACCTGTCATTGGGTGTGGATTATGGAAGGGGACAACCTTGTGGGTAGGCCACAACCAGATCTCGTCGCGCGGAATGAGTTCGTCAGGCCCAGCTGGATCTTCAGGGTAGGTTTTATCCAAAAAGGGTACGTATTGTTCTTTGGTGTGCGCCCAGCCAGTTTCAAAGTCTGCGTGCCATTGTGGTACGTAATTCAGCACTTGAATGTGCCACACACCATCAATTTTGCGATAAGTGTTTTCATAGATACCACCTTCCCACCATTGACGTTGTCGGCCAAGATAAGAATCCTCTGCAAAGTCTTTATGTTTGCCCGCTTGCATGGTGCATCTAAAGCGCCCATAAGCAGTTACGCCATCTTCGGCAATATCCACAATATCTTGATGTTGAGGGTGATCTAGCAAAAAGCCATCGATGGGACCGTTGTTGCCGTGGGTAAAATTATTTTGAAAACGATCGACATACAAACGCTTAGCACCTGCTTTGTTTTTGTAGATTCCACCGAAGAAACGTACTTCACAATCTGGTGCAAATAGGTCGACCGCTTCGCGATATAGACACTTATCAAGTAGATAGCCATACAAATGATGCAGCTTTCTGATCGCCTGCTCATCCTCGCATACGGTAACGCGACGGGTTAGGGTTTCAATAACAGCTTCAAGTTTCGCAACCTTTTGTTGCAGATCGTTTAGTTCATTGCTCATAGTGCGTGACCTTCAGTTGTGGCTTTGGCTGCTTCTTGTTGTGCGGCTGCAGCCGCTGCAGCTTCTGCTTCGGCGGCTTCCATGCGTTCAATTTCTTCACGGTAGGGTTTGATGCCGCGATACATGCTGTATGTAGCTATTGGGAGTAAAACAGCAGCAGTCGATGACATTGCCATCCATAAGTGCTCTGGATTAACAAAAATACGTTGTGCTACAGTGCCAATGACCATGCTGCCCATGGCGCCAAAGAAGGTAAACATAAACAGATAAATGGCGGTTACTTGGCCGCGCATCGACTGGGGTGCGATGCGTTGAATAGCAGCGTTTTGAGGCACGGCACCGGCAATGCCAAAAACAGCACCAATGCTCATCACGATCAGCGAACTCATCCCCGTAGGCATCATAGGTGCGGCAATCGAGCATACCGTGACAATACCAAATAAAATGGTCGCAGCCCGCACGTTGGCATCTTTGTAGCGTTTTGCTAGCCATTCAACAAATACGCCCCCAATAACCATGCCCATTAGTGAAGCAGCTAAGATCATGGGTGCCATGGTTTGACCGATTTGCATCTCGTCCCAGCCATAGGTTCTGATCATAAATGGGGTGCGCCAAAACGCTAGACCTTGCGATTCGATCGCGCTCAAAGCGAGGCCAATGAAAAGTGGATAGTAGACTGTCCCTTTAACATGGATGGCTTTTACTGCATCGAGGCCCATAAACGTTAGGATTTTTTTACCGATAGGGGCGTTTGGTCCAGCGGTTTCGAACACGCTCTCAGTCGAGGGTGGCATTCTGCGCACAGGTTCTTTTAAAAGAAGAAAAATTCCCCCGATTAAAATACCGGGTAGTCCAATGCAGATAAGGATAAGTTGCCAATTATGAATGGTGAGTCCCATCCACTGGATAGGTTCCATATCGGCTACATAACCAATCATCATGCCACCAAAATAAACCCCCAGAGTAGTGCCGCCTATAAAACCAAGTTGAAGTAGAGCGAACGCGCGAGTGATTTTTTTGGGAGGGAATGAATCGGCTAGCATTGAATATGAGGCTGGTGCGTGGGCAGAGCCACCCGCTCCGACAAACATTCGAGTTGCTACAAATTGCCAGAAGTTCTGTGCAATGCCGCCCAGTGCCGTTACTGCGCCAATAATTGAAATGCCGCCAGCGAGGACGTATTTGCGTGGGTAGATATCAGCCAAACGAGCAATTGGGATGCCGACAAACATATAAAAAATAACGTTGGCGGGACCACCCAAAAAACCAAGCTGTTCGTCGGTAAGGTCAAAGGTATTTTTGATGCGTTCTGCCATCATGCCGAACACGGTAGCATCGAAAAAATTGACGAAAGTTGCCAGTATGATGACGGCCAATGATCCGTAGGCAGCGGTATTGGATGGCCAGGCCTGATCGACCTTTATATTGCCTGCGTTGTCTAGTGATGTATTGCATAGTATCGTAAATAGCCAAGCCTGCTGTCACAGCGCCGCCTGGACTGTTGATGTACAGATTAATGTC
>JALRIU010000244.1 GCA_023255355.1 Pseudomonadales bacterium
GAAGACGCTGTTTGGGCTCGCGCAGGCTATGAACATTTTGCTGACGATCCTCGTGAAGGTGGTAATGATATTTTTACGATCGCTCAGTGGTTTCCTCGTCTTCATGCCTTTACAGATTATGAAGCTTGGACCAACAAAGAGTTTCTCGGGCGAGGTGAATTCACCCTCGAATTTGGCAACTACGAGGTAAGCTTAGATGTACCAGCTGATCATATTGTTGCCGCTACAGGTGAACTGCAAAACCCTCGCGATGTTTTAACATTAGCGCAACGTCAACGCTTAGTTGAAGCTCGTACCGCAAACCGTCCGGTGTTTGTGGTCACCGAAGAAGAAGCACTTGAGAACGAAAAAGAAGCTACCGACCAACGTAAGGTTTGGACCTTTAAAGCCAATAATGTAAGAGATTTTGCTTGGGCATCCTCACGCAAATTCATGTGGGATGCGAAGGGTTACCAACAGGGCGATAGCAATATTTTAGCGATGAGCTTTTATCCTAAAGAGGGCGGAGATCTTTGGAAAAAGTATTCTACCGAAGCAATCATCCACACATTAGAAGTCTACTCACGCTTTTCATTTGATTATCCATACCCTGTCGCCCAGTCAATCAATGGCCCGGTAGGTGGTATGGAATACCCCATGATTACCTTCAATGGTCCGCGCACTGAATTGCAAGATGATGGCAGCCGCACTTATACACAAGCCGAAAAACGCTACTTGGTTGGTGTTGTTATTCATGAAATTGGTCATATTTATTTCCCGATGGTGGTCAATTCAGATGAACGCCAATGGACCTGGATGGACGAGGGCCTGAACAGCTTTTTGGACGCTATCGCCTGTAGAGAGTGGGACGAGAACATGCCTTGGGGCATTGAAGCCCGCGACATAACTGACTATATGAAATCGACTAATCAAGTACCCATCATGACGCAATCAGATAGTGTGCTGGCACTAGGTCCAAATGCTTATAGCAAACCGACCGTTGCACTTAATATCTTAAGAGAAGTTGTATTAGGCCGAGAATTATTCGATTTCGCCTTTAAAGAATATGCGACCCGTTGGAAGTTTAAACGTCCTACACCCGCGGATTTTTTCCGCACCATGGAAGAAGCATCAGGGGTTGATTTAGACTGGTTTTGGCGTGGCTGGTTCTATACCACCGATCATGTTGATATCAGTATTGATAAGGTTGAAAAACTTCGTTTAGATACCCTCGACCCAGATATCGACTTTGATCGGTTACGTCAAATCGAAGCCGATAAACCGACACCTTTGTTCTATCAAATCAACCGTAGCGAAGGTCGTCAAACATGGGTTGAGCGCAATGCCGATGTTCGTGATTTTTATGATGATAACGACCGTTTTACAGTAACCAACAAAGAGCGTAATGCCTACCAAGACAAGCTCAAGGAAATGAAACCCTGGGAGCGCGAAGCCTTAGCTAGAGCTGTTAAAGAAGACCAAAACTACTATGTCATGGAGTTTAAAAACCATGGCGGTCTCGTTATGCCGATTTTACTTCGAGTAAGTTATAGCGACGGAAGCGTTGAAGACGTCAATATTCCTGCTGAAATTTGGCGTCGTACCGCTAAGCAAGTCAAAAAACTTTGGATCACCGATAAAGAGATCTCTGCCGTCGAAATTGATCCTTACTGGGAAACCGCTGACGTCGATATTGATAACAATCACTATCCTCGTAAGATTATGCCTTCTCGGATAGAAGCCTTTAAATATAAATCACCAAGCAACAGCACCAAGGTGTATCGAGACATCATGCAAGATATCAAAACCGAGCTCAAAACTCAGGATGATAACGCCGACAAAACAGTGCCGGTAACGGCAGAATAAATGCGCTATTTGTTATTAAGCTGGCTACTGTGTTTGGCAGTAGCCAGCCAAGCACACCAACAAAAAGCAGCCTTCACACAGGTTCTTCTCAATCCTAATACAGGCATGCTGGAAATTGCACATAGGTTTTGGTTACACGACGCTGAGCATGCCACGCAAACTTTATTTGGTAGCGGCAATGATATCTTGTCTAATCCTGTAAGCAGGCAGAAGTTCGCTGAGTATGTTATGCGTCGTTTTAACATCACTGACGATCATGACCAACCCCTCGAATTAACCTACGTAGGGCATGAGATAGAACGAAGTTATATCTGGATATATCAGGAGACAAAGCCACAAACTGAGTTAAAAAGATTAACAATTCAACACGCTGCTTTGTTAGATGTTTGGCCTGAGCAAGAAAATATGATCAATATTGAGGGGCTTGGCCAGTTGCAAACCCTCTATTTAAATAACCACCAACAACGAGAGCAAGTCTTGCTCAACGAATAATTATGCGGCGAGTTTTAGCGCTTCGTATTGGCGCTCCATGGTGCCCGCCAACATCAAATCAAGATGGGTTAGTGACTTTTTACTGTACGTAGTTAAGGTCACTTCAACGCGGTTATAAACGTTACGCCAATCTGGATGGTGATCTATCTCGTCAGCATAGTGCGCCATAGCTTCAATAAACTGCATCGCTTGACGAAAATCAACGAAATTGAATTCGCTTTTTAAGGCATTATTTTCAACACGCCAACGTGGGTAACGATTTAAAAAATCATCAATATCATTATTATTCAAAACGGTCATCTTTACCTCCGTGTTTCACTAGAATAAGCGTAGTCAAAATTTGCGTTTTAACAATTATAATTTCGAAGCGAGATGTAATTTATTGGTATTAGGTTTCTTTATAATCTTGTTCAAGAATGTCTTTTTCTTTTAGGGTTTTTATAAGCTTATTAACGCGCAAAAAGGCAATCAAGCCAAATATTAACCCTATAAATCCTAAAACATCCACGACTCGATTCCTCCAAACTATACCTGCATTATTCCACAGTCACAGATTTTGCTAAATTTCGAGGCTGGTCGACATCGGTACCTTTGATTAAGGCAACGTAATAACTCAATAACTGCAAGGGCAGGGTATACACAATCGGTGCTATCGCCTCGTTACAGTTTGGCACGTTGATAACGCGCATTGTTTCGTCACTTTTGAAATTAGCATTTTTATCGGCAAATACATACATAATGCCGCCACGAGCGCGAACTTCTTCGACGTTTGATTTTAGCTTTTCTAATAGCTCATTGTTTGGCGCCACCACAATGACCGGCATCTTTTCATCAATCAACGCTAGCGGCCCGTGTTTCAGCTCTCCTGAGGCATAGGCTTCGGCATGGATGTATGAAATCTCTTTCAGTTTCAATGCCCCTTCCATAGCAATGGGATATTGCTCACCGCGTCCTAAAAATAAACTGTGATTTTTATCGCTGAACTCTTCCGCCAAAACCTCAATAGATTTGGCGAGGGTCAAGGTCTCTTCGATCTTACTTGGCAAGCTATGCAGGCCAGACAAAATCATCTCTTTATCTGCTGCGCTCATGCCGTTTTTCTCACCCAGAGCAATGGTTAATAAAAGAAAAGCGGTAAGCTGTGTAGTAAAGGCCTTTGTTGAAGCGACACCAATTTCGGCACCTGCCTTGGTCATAAAGGCCATATCCGACTCACGTACCAATGAAGAACTCTCAACATTACATACGGTCAAGCTAGCCATATAACCTAATTCTTTCGCTAAACGAAGCGCTGCTAGCGTATCTGCAGTTTCGCCAGATTGAGATATAGTAAGTAACAGACTATTGGGGTGTACTACTGATTTTCGATAGCGAAATTCTGAGGCAATTTCAACGTTACAACTTACATTGGCATATTGTTCCAACCAGTAACGTGCTGTCATTCCGGCATGGTAGCTTGTACCACAAGCAATGATTTGCACGTGCTTAACTTTTGCCAATAATTCATCCGCACCTTCGCCAAAGATACCACTGACTAAACCTGAATCATTAATACGCCCCTGTAAGCCATTGCGAACCACTGTGGGTTGCTCGTAGATTTCTTTGAGCATGTAGTGCCGGTACCCACCTTTATCACCCGCATCGTGGTTGATATTGGATTCGACCACACCGCGCTCAACAGGCTGACCGTAGGCATCATAAATTTTGACTTCGCGACGTGTAATTTCAGCAACATCGCCTTCTTCAAGATAGATAAAACGACGGGTTACCGGTAACAGAGCCATTTGATCTGAGGCAATGAAGTTTTCACCAATCCCTAGACCAATAACAAGCGGACTACCAGAGCGGGCGACAATTAAACGACTTGGATCTTCACGATCCATAACGACGGTGCCGTAGGCGCCATGAAATTTTTTAACTGCATTTTGTACTGCAGCCAATAGGCTGCCAGAGGTAGCTAGTAAACTATGTACAGTATGTGCGATCGTTTCTGTATCGGTATCAGTATCGATCGAATAGCCTTGCGCTTTTAGCTCTTCACGTAGAGCTTGATAGTTCTCAATAATACCGTTGTGTACAACACTGATACGGTCTTTTGAGACATGAGGGTGTGCATTGTTTTCAGTAACGCCACCATGGGTAGCCCAGCGAGTATGTGCTATTCCGACGTTACCCATACCGTTTTTTGCATCGATGGCATTTGCTAACTCGTTGACTTTACCGGTGCGTCTCACTTGACTGTAGTCGCCATTATTAGACAGTAATGCCACGCCTGCAGAATCATAACCACGATACTCGAGGCGACGAAGGCCTTCTAATAAGATTTCAACCACATTGCGTTCTGCAATCGCACCAACAATTCCACACATGATTATTTATCCTTTTTGGTTGGTCGTTTCCAACCATCAATATTACGTTGCTTAGCGCGTCCGACCGCTAATTGATCTTCGCTGACATCACCGGTAATGGTTGAACCTGCAGCGACAAAACCACCATCAGCCACAATTAATGGTGCGACTAATGTTGAGTTTGAGCCAATAAACACACCTTTACCTAATTGTGTTTTGTGTTTATTAACTCCATCGTAGTTACAAGTAATCGTGCCTGCCCCAATGTTAACGCCATCACCTAGCTCAGCATCACCGACATAGGATAAATGATTAATCTTACTCCCTACACCGACTATAGCCTTTTTAGTTTCAACAAAGTTACCAACTTTGCTTCCTTCACCTAGTTGAGTGCCTGGTCTAATGCGCGCAAATGGGCCAACGGTAGCATTTGTACCAATGGTTGCGTCTTCGACTACCGTATTTGCCAAGATCTCCGCACCATCGGCGATTATCGCGTCAAAAAACACACAATTTGGACCAATTTTAACGTTATTTCCTATACTGCATTGACCATTAAAAACAACATTAACGTCGATGAATACGTCTTGGCCTACGCTCAGATTACCTCTTACATCAAATCGCGCCGGATCAGCGAGTGTCGCTCCTGCAGTCATTGCAAGATCTGCTTGTTGGCGTTGGTAAGCACGCTCTAAGTTAGCCAGTTGGATTCGGTTATTGATACCTTGAACTTCGGTTTCAGACGACGCTTTACTGGTGACAACGGTTAGACCATGTTGGGTAGCCATCTCGATTAAGTCTGTAAGGTAGTACTCGCCTTGTGCATTGGCCGAGCTCAATTTGGGAAGACAGGTTTCGAGCAGATGCCTTGGAATGGCCATAATGCCGGTATTAGTTTCGTTAATTTTTAATTCGGCAGAACTTGCATCTTTATGTTCAACAATCCTCGCAACACTGCCATCAGTATTGCGTACGATTCGTCCCAAACCTGTGGGATCAGCAGATTCTACAGTGAGTAGTGCGAGGGTATTTGAATTAGCTTCTGCAAGGAGTTGCTGCAATGTATTTGTAGTTAACAGGGGCGTATCGCCCAGCACCACCAGAACAGTATCCGCGTTTAAATGCGGCAGGGCTTGCATGACCGCGTGGCCAGTACCAAGTTGTTCGCGTTGCTCAACCCAAACTATATGGTCGCCAATGATGCTTTGTCTAACTTGCTCAGCACCGTGACCAATAACTACATGTGTCGCGATGGGGTTCAATCCAGAAACGTTATCGACAATGTGTTGCAATATAGCTTTGCCAGCAATCTCATGGAGAACCTTGGGCTTAGCGGAGCGCATTCGGGTGCCTTTGCCGGCTGCCAAGACAACTATTTCAAAAGACATATAGATCCCTATTAAATAAATCCGTGTTAGTGT
>JALRIU010000295.1 GCA_023255355.1 Pseudomonadales bacterium
TGTCCCCGCATTTCCTGTTGATACTCACATTCATCGTCTTGCTCAACGCTGGGATCTCACCACGGGTAAAAATGTAGAACAAACAGAGGCCGATTTGAAACGGCTATTTCCAAAAGAAAAATGGAATGACCTACATCTACAAATTATTTATTACGGACGAGAATTTTGCAGTGCTCGTGGCTGTGACGGTATGATCTGTGACCTTTGCCGCACCTGTGCTCCACAACGCAAGCGCCCCAAAAAAACCCGCAAAGCTTAACGAAAAACTCTGGTATAATGCCACGATTTAGGAGGTAACTGCGTGATCACTCTGTATGGCATACCCAATTGTGACACCGTCAAAAAAGCAAGAACTTGGCTTGAAAAACACAATCAAGACTATGTTTTTTTTGATGTCCGCAAAGACGTTATTACAACCAGCACAATTGAGGGTTGGTGTGAACGTACAGACTGGCAAATGCTTGTTAATAAACGCTCTACCACCTGGAAGCAACTCGATGAACAGCAGCGACAAAGCCTTTCAAGAGACAATGTCGCAACCTTGCTTGCAGACCATCCAACATTAATTAAACGCCCTGTTCTTGATCACAACAAAGGTCTCGAAGTTGGCTTTGACGATTCGATTTATCACACTATTTTTAGCGCTTAACACGAGGAAAAAGCATGAGTTTTAACGCCCTTGGCCTAGGTATTGGCACCCAAAACAACAACGGTGATTGGTTGGAAGTTTTTTTCCCAACTCCCCTATTGGCTGACAATATTGATCTAGCTTCGCTACTTACCAGCATTGGTTATAACAGTGGCAATCAAAGTATTTCTGTTAGCGCAGAACAGATGGCCTCACTTGTTTCGCCATTATCATCGGCTGGATATACAGCACAAGCAGAATCAGCCCAACGTCTAGCCTCCAGCAACCGTCCATTAGTGGTTGTTGCACTAGCAGACAATTCTGCACCAAAAACCGTTGCTGAAGTATACCTAAAGCTCCATCTTTTATCCCACAGACTGGTCAAGCCTCACGGTACAGTGCTTGATGGTATGTTTGGCGTATTACCTAATGTTGCCTGGACAAACAAAGGGGCTATTGATCTCAATGAATTACCTGAAGCTCAACTGCAAGCCCGTTTAAATGGCGAGACCCTCGAAGTCAACTGTGTTGATAAATTCCCTAAAATGACGGATTACGTTGTTCCAAAAGGTATTCGTGTTGCCGATACCGCTCGCGTTCGACTAGGTGCCTATCTTGGTGAAGGCACGACTATTATGCATGAAGGTTTTGTTAACTTTAATGCAGGTACAGAAGGCCCAGGCATGATTGAAGGTCGTATCTCTGCAGGTGTCTACGTCGGTAGTGGTTCAGATCTTGGTGGTGGCTGTTCTACCATGGGAACGCTTTCTGGTGGCGGCAATATTGTCATTTCTGTGGGCGACAATTGCCTAATCGGGGCCAATGCAGGCATCGGTATTCCACTTGGAAATAAATGCACTGTCGAATCAGGTTTATACATCACTGCCGGTACCAAGGTTGCTCTATTAGATGACGCCGGTAATACCACTGAGAATGTCAAAGCTCGTCAGTTAGCTAGCATGGATGGTTTGTTATTCCGTCGTAATTCAGCAACAGGTGCTGTTGAATGTCTGACCAATAAATCAGCGGTAGAATTAAATCACGCCCTACACGCCCATAATTAAATTATCGAGTACCCAATGAACAACCCCACTATTGAGCTCACGAAACAGCTAATCTCACAGCCATCGGTAACTCCCGATGACGCAGGTTGTCTGAAAATTATTGGCGACCGTTTAGCAGCGATTGGTTTTAAGTTAGAAAAAATGGACTTTGATGACGTAGAAAATCTTTGGGCTGTTCGCGGCAATAGTGGGCCGATATTGGCGTTTGCTGGACATACTGATGTTGTACCAACCGGTGATTTAAGTCGCTGGCAACACCATCCGTTTGAGCCTGTCATAGAGGCTGATGGATTACTCTATGGTAGAGGCGCAGCTGACATGAAGGGTAGTCTTGCAGCCATGGTCACTGCATGCGAACGATTTATTTCCGACCATTCAAATCATAATGGACGAATTGCATTTTTATTAACGAGTGACGAAGAAGGCCCCGCCATTAATGGCACCGTTAAGGTCATGGAAACCCTCAGTAATCGCAATGAATTTATCGATTGGTGCGTTGTAGGCGAACCCTCAAGCACCAACAAACTAGGCGATGTTGTTAAAAACGGCAGACGAGGTTCTCTCAACGCTGATTTGACCGTTAAGGGCATACAAGGTCACGTAGCTTACCCGCATTTAGCAGACAATCCTATCCACAGCGTTGCGCCAGCACTCGCCGCCTTAACGACAGAAATATGGGATAACGGCAACGAGTTTTTCCCTGCAACCAGTTTTCAGATTTCAAATCTTAACGCAGGCACTGGAGCAACGAATGTTATACCTGGAGAAGTGCATTGCCTGTTTAATTTCCGTTTTTCAACAGAATCAACTGCAGAAAATCTAATGGCGCGTACCGAAGCCATTCTTCAGGCCCACCAACTTAATTACGATATCACTTGGAATTTAAGTGGCTCGCCTTTCTTAACTAGTCGCGGCGAACTGATCGCGGCAACTCAAGAAAGTATTCATGAAGTCACCGGTCTTGAAACTGAACTATCAACATCTGGGGGTACTTCAGATGGCCGTTTCATTGCTCCGACGGGTACACAGTTGGTCGAACTTGGTCCTCGCAACGCGACCATTCACAAGGTGGATGAGTGTATTGAAGCGGCAGACTTGGAACCACTATCAAGGATTTATCAACGCATTTTAGAAAAACTACTCACTAATTAGGATTTTTAACGTTTTTTTAACTGTAATCGCTGCATTTAGTCTTGTTTATTTTGACAGGATCATTAATCTTACGTTTTTACAAAAAAGGCATCTCTCGATGAGTGTGCCACCATTATTCGGAGTCATACATGTTAAACAATCCCGTTGCACTAACCAGCGAAAAACACCGCAACACTCGCGTAAAACAAACCCCAACAATCGAGCACGTCAAAAACAGCCATTTAGCGTCTGTTACTGTGCACGAATTTATTGCTGCTGCTTGCGAGTACCCTATCGCGTTTATTATGGGTCCAAACAGCGACCAGTTACGTCCTGTTGTTGTTTGGGGTGTTGAACCACAGACTAATTTGTTCGTCGAAAACGATCAATGGGTAGGTGGTTATGTACCTGCAGCAGCTCGTTGTTTTCCTTTTGTGACATCTGTTCAAGACGTAGAGGGTGAAAAACGTATCTTTATCGGCATTCATGAAGATAGTGAAGTCGTCAACGAAGAAGAAGGCGAAAGAATTTTCACAGAAAGCGGTGAAGAAACTGAGTGGTTTAAAAAGAATATTGAGTTCATCAACAATGTTACCCAACGTGATGAATTGAGCTTAGTATTTGCCAAACGATTGAAAGACCTTGGTCTTATCCAAGCGTTACAGATTAGTTTCAAAGATCCTCAAGGTAACGATCGCAAAATTGACGGCTTGATGGCAGTAGACCCTAAGAAGCTAGCTGAATTATCAGACGAAGAGTTTTTGAAACTTCGTAAAGAAGGTTTTATTGACGGTATCTATGCTCATCTTCTATCGCTTGAAAATATTAACAAATTACTAGCGCGTCGCTATAAATAGTAAGTATTGCGATTTAAAAAAGGTGCCTAGGCACCTTTTTTATGCACTGGTCAATTTCCGCTTAACATAAACATCGTAGCGTATAGATTTACCGATAATTTGGTGAGATGGCTTACAACCATCCAAAAATTCTGCCTTAGCGGGTCTCTTTACCACGACACGAGCACAATCAATGGTCATTGCCTTCGATAACAATTGATCTGCATCCGGATCATCACCTACAAGCGCATGAAAAAACCGCATATCTTTTTTAACAAGCGCTGACTTATTTCTTTCTGGAAACATAGGGTCCAGATAAATAACGTCAATTGGTGCGCCATCCTCTTGGGCCATTGTTTCAAGCGAAGATCCAAAACTGAGCGATATTCGCCGAGCAATCTCAGCAACATCAGCGTCTTTGCCTGCACGCAGCAAACCATCAGCAAGCAAAGCATAAACAATAGGTGATCGCTCTTGTAGAACCATCTGACAACCCAAACTGGCCAATACAAATGCATCCCGACCAAGCCCCGCAGTAGCATCTAGCACACGTGGATAAAACCCCTTGTTAAGACCCACTGCTTTTGCAATATCTTGGTTTTTACCACCGCCAAATTTACGTCTGTGATCGACAGCTCCGGCCGCAAAATCAACGAAAAGTGGTGATTCTTTACCCTCAGCATGGAGTAAAGAAACGCCTTCGGATGAAAAAACCAGATGAAATTTAGCGTTATCACTCAGGCGTCCAGCGTTATATAGGGATTCTCTGCAAAGATCTATAAATGGCTGACAAGCGCCAGGTTCTTGAATGATCCTGATCGAATTATCTAACAAAGGCCAGACCAACCCCATCTGCCTGATGATGCACAACACGCATAATCATAGGCTCTTGATTGATTGCTGAGCCAGTTAAACGCTTAATTAACACCCTTAACTCAGTGCCTACAGGCGGTTTGGGATACATTCCCATAATTGCAAAAACACCGCCCTCAGAAAGATCTCGAGCTTTCACTTCGAAAAGACCTAATGAAGGGTGATGAATTTGTAATATTGCTGTTGA
>JALRIU010000254.1 GCA_023255355.1 Pseudomonadales bacterium
CGAAGTGCTAAACAGCATGGGGGTTAAGCGCTTCGGGTTGGTGTCACCTTATACGAGTGATGTGCAGGACTGCATTATCCGCAATTATCAAGACATCGGTATTGAGTGTGTTGATGAAAGCCATCTTGATTTGAGTGAGAACTTTAGTTTCTCCGAGGTTGACGAGATAGCGTTATCCCGTCAAGTAGCAGCGGTCGCGGCTAAAAAACCGGATGCGATTGTGCTCTATTGTACCAACTTACGCTCAGCACATTTAGCCAGTCAGTGGGAGCAAGAGTTCGGTATACCGGTTATTGATACAACGTCCACTGTTGTTTGGAAAATGCTAAGCATGGCTGGTCATAACCCTGCAGCTGTTGTGGGCTGGGGGCGCTTTTTCCAAGAGGCTAGTGCTCATGTCTAAGTTATTCGATTGTGTTATTCGCAATGCTCGTTGTGCTACCGCCGCCGATATCTTTGATGCCGATATAGGTATCAAAGAGGGTGTCATTACCGCCTTGGGAAAAGGCTTGTCAGAAGGCGAAACGGAGATAGATGCTAAAGGCAGGTGGGTGTTGCCCGGTGGTATAGATGGCCACTGCCACTTTGATCAGCCAACGAATGATGGCACGGTCATGGCGGATGATTTTTTAAGTGGGACGCGTTCAGCGGCCTGTGGCGGCACAACCACGGTTATCCCCTTTGCGCTGCAGCAAAAAGGACAGAGCTTGAAAGCAGCTGTGGCTGATTATCATGAGCGTGCAGGGCAAAAAGCTGTGATTGATTACGCGTTTCATATGATTGTTTCTGATGCCACCGAAACAGTGCTCAGTGAAGAGCTGCCAGCATTAATCTCGCAAGGTTACACCTCTTTCAAAATTTATATGACTTACGATGATCTGAAGCTGGGTGATCGTGAAATTATCGATGTGTTATCCGTAGCCCGTGAAGAAGGGGCAATGGTGATGATTCATGCCGAAAATGCTGACTGTATTGCCTGGTTGACCGAGCGTTTACTAAAAGCGGGCAAAACCGCGCCAAAATACCATGCTGAATCTCGCCCTATGTTGGTGGAGCGTGAAGCGACTCATCGCGCTATCGCGTTTGCTGAGTTGGTAGACGTTCCTATTTTAATTGTTCATGTATCAGGGCGTGAAGCAGTAGAGCAGATTCGTTGGGCGCAAGGTCAAGGGCTACGTGTATATGGTGAAACATGCCCGCAATATCTTTTTCTAACGGCCGAAGATTTAGGGCTGGATGACGACATGGAAGGTGCTAAATGTATTTGTAGTCCGCCTCCGCGCGATAAAGGCAACCAGCAGGTGATCTGGAACGCACTAGAGTCAGGGGCTTTTCAGGTGTTCTCTTCGGATCATGCACCATTTCGCTTTGCTGGAAACGACGGCAAATTAGCAACCGGTGAAACCCCCAGCTTTGATCAAATCGCAAATGGTATTCCGGGCGTCGAAACTCGTCTGGCTTTATTGTTTTCGCATGGCGTTAACACAGGGCGTATGGATATTAATCAATTTGTCGGATTAACCTCTACCAATGTCGCTAAAATGTATGGTTTGTATCCACGTAAAGGCTCTATTGCTGTTGGGGCTGATGCCGATTTAGTGATCTGGGATACCGACACGGTTCGTTCCATTAGTAATGATCAATTACATCATAATGTTGATTACACACCCTATGAGGGCATTAAGGTTAATGCGTGGCCAGCAATGACCATGAGTCGAGGGCGCATTGTGTGGCAAGACGGACGTTATTTAGGAACGCCAGGTATGGGGCAGTTTTTACCGTGCGATCGACCGACACCTGCTAAACCAAAAGTTACTGCGCCAGACCCGCTATAGTTTTGTGGGTGGATGGGTGTTGCAATAAATGTGAGGGAGTGTAATGAGTAAAAATGTTCAAAAGTTGGCTGATGCATTAGTCATGGCCCAACAAACGGGGCAGGTCGTTAACTATCAGCAGGCATGTGAGCTCACCCCCGCTAGTGATGAAGAGGCGTATCAGGTGCAAGCCTTGGTTGCAGAAAAGTTGGGCTGGTTTGCTTCAGAAGAACGCTTTATTTGGAAAACCGGCGGTACTTTGCAAAACCCTTCAGCTGCCCGCGTGAGGCATGAGGCTTTAGTGTACGCTACAGAAAAAGAAGGGGAAGGTCATGTGAGGCATGTATTACATGAGCGCAACGCTCATGACTTCACCTCTATTGAGATAGAAGTGGCCATTACTTTAGCAAGGTCTATCAAGAGTGACTCCTCAATAGAAGCACTAGAGGCAGCTATCGATAATGTCTATTTGTCAGTAGAAGTATGTGATCAGCGAGTTGAACGGTGGGCGGACCTCCCCGCCAGTATTCGCTTGGCAGACCAGCAAATGAACAGAGCGATTATTTTAGTGGGGAAACCTACCAAAGGATGGCGCGATAGTTTTGTTAATCCTTATATGTCCATCACGGTAAATCAGCAGGCAATAGCCTTGGGTGAGGGTACGCATCCATTGGGTCATCCATTAGCGTTACTGCCTTGGCTCAATGGTTTATCCGAAACACTTTATTCAAGAGGCTTAGAGGCGGGGGATACAGTAACCACTGGTACTTGGTTTGGTTTGCAAGTGCTTGCTGTCGGTGATGAAGTGGTTGCCAGTATTGATGGGCTTGGTGAGGTGCGTTTGTCATTGGAGCCTTAATCCAGAAAGTGGACGCGATATCCGAGTGAGTGTTTCGGGTCGATTCTAATGCATATTATGTCAGCATAAGTGGGTATGGATAAGCTTGGCGAGCAATTCGTTAGGTCGTTGGGCTTATCACCATTGCATCTCTGGCCAAGATAGCCGAGCATTAGGTTATTCATTCATGGAAAAGGACAGGCTTGTTATATGGCTATTCACCCCGATGCTGGAAAGATTGCTCCGCACGATTCTTTGGTTAATATCCCTGCGTTAGTGGCTGCTTATTATCGTCAGCAGCCAGATATCAAAGCGAGCCCTGATCAAAAGGTGAGTTTCGGAACTTCCGGTCACCGAGGGTCGGCGCTAAAAACGACCTTTAACGAACATCACATCATGGCTATTTGCCAAGCCATTGCTGAATATCGCAAGGCGCACGGTGTGACTGGGCCGCTATATTTGGGTAAGGACACGCATGCGTTATCTGAAGCCGCCTTTGGCACGGCATTGGAAGTGTTAATCGCTAACGGGGTGCGTGTTCGTGTGCAAGAAGGTGATGGCTACACGCCAACGCCTGTTATCTCACATGCAATTTTGACGCACAACGCGTTGGGCGAAGATATTGCAGATGGCATTGTCATCACCCCTTCGCATAATCCGCCGGAAGATGGCGGGATTAAATATAATTCGCTTAAGGGTGGTCCAGCCGATCAAGATATTACCAATTGGATTGCTCAGCGAGCCAATGAGTTATTGGAATCTGAGCTAGAAGACGCTGAGTGGCTTCCTGCTGAAGAGCTGAATGCATCGCCGTTAATCGAACCTTTTGATTATATTTCACACTATGTCGATGATCTGGACTCTGTTATTGATATGGATGCCATCGCGAAAGCGGGCATTAAGATTGGCGTCGATCCAATGGGAGGCTCAGGGCTTCACTTTTGGAAGCCAATCGCTGAAAAATATAACCTTAATATCGAAGTAGTGAACGATAAAGTCGATTTTACCTTCGGATTTATGCCGTTGGATAAAGATGGGCGCATCCGTATGGATTGTTCATCAAGCTATGCAATGCAGAACTTATTGGCGCTTAAAGATAAGTTTGATATCTCAATTGGCAATGATCCGGATTACGACCGTCATGGTATTGTCTGCGCCGGCTCCGGTTTAATGAATCCGAACGCGTATTTGGCGGTAGCGATTGAGTATTTAGCAACACACCGTCCACAGTGGTCAGATGATATTCAATTTGGTAAAACCTTGGTGTCCAGTGCCATGATTGATCGCGTGGTCGAAGGGCTTGGCAAAACCTTGTGTGAGGTGCCAGTAGGGTTTAAGTGGTACGTTGAAGGGCTGTTCAGTGGCGAGATGGCGTTTGGCGGTGAAGAGAGTGCTGGCGCTTCTTTCTTGCGTAAAGACGGTAGCGTCTGGACGACCGATAAAGATGGCATTATTTTGGGATTGTTAGCGGCTGAGATTTTGGCAATAACAGGTAAAGACCCGCATGAGTTATATGAAGCTCAAGTCTCACGTTATGGTCGTCCTATCTATAAGCGCATTGATGTGCCGTGTTCAGCTGAGCAAAAGTCTGTCTTGTCGTCATTAAGTGCTGATTCTGTAGCCGGTGATACCTTGGCGGGTGATGCGATCACGGGTATTTTGACCGAAGCACCTGGCAATGGCGCTTCTATTGGCGGTTTGAAAGTGCAAACTGCTAACGGCTGGTTTGCGGCGCGTCCTTCTGGTACTGAAAACATCTACAAGATTTATCTTGAAAGCTTTGTATCAGAGGATCATTTGGCACAGTTGGAAAGTGACGCGAAGGCGCTGGTGGATCGCGCGCTGGGCTAAGTGAATTAACGGTTGTTGAAAATCCCGACAGTCTTGCTGATCGGGATTTTTTGTGCCTGCTTGAACGCCAGAAATGACTACTGAGGGCCGCTATTTTTGCCAATCAAACGGGCAGTTAGTGCAGCCTTCCATATAGGTGCTTTGAAACGTGGCGTAATGGATTCGGGTGCCGGTTAAATTAGCCTCGGCTAGATTGGCATCATTAAGCTTTGCTTCTTGTAGTGTGGCGTTGGTGAGGTTGGCCTGGTATAGGTCGGCTTTGGAGAACCATACCATTTCTAAGTTAGCAGCGGTTAGGTTTGCACGGTGCAGGCTGGCCTTGCTGAACCGGGCAAAGTCGATATTCGCGCCTTGCAGGTTCGCATCATTGAAGTTAGCTCCTTGCGCGAACATAGCCCAACCTGTAATTGCCATTAAGTTAGCTTGCTGAAGATTAGCCCCGCGGATATCAGCATGTCTTAGGTCGACTCTGGCCAAATTGGCACCTTGAAAATTGGCACCTTTGGCATCGACATTGGTTAACACAGCATGTCTTAGGTCGGCTCCGGCCAAGTTGGCTCCGGTTAAAACAGCATTGCGTAAATCTGCATGACGTAAGTTAGTGTTGGATAAATCGACGTGTGGGCATACTGTTTCGGGCTTGATTTCGCAGCCATTAATCACAGGGTAGCTCTGGTCATTCTTCGGGCTTGGCGCGGCATAAGTGTTTGTTGCGCTAATGAATAGATACGTTGATAGCAGGACAAGCGCTTTCATAAAAATCACCTCATAAATGAAGGATGGGGGCGGGAGGGAGTATCCAGTTTCGGTTCATAAAAAGACCCACTATTCAGCAAATTATGTATGTAAATAGTGGGTAAATAGGGCCGACTCTGAAAATTAAGGCGTTATATGGTTATTTCGCCCACTTAGGTAGTTTGAAGGCCCAGAAGGACCCGCCTTGTGATACTGGCTTTGTTAAAACTGCCATGTCGCCACCCCACAAAGGCACCGCTCCGCCATAGCCGGATGCCACGCCTATATATTGTTCACCGTCCATTTCCCAAGTAATAGGGGATGAAATAATCCCTGAGCCTGTTTGGAATGACCAGAGCTCCTCGCCTGTTTCTGCGTGGAAGGCCTTGAGGTATCCGTCACCTGTACCGGTAAAGATCAGGTTGCCTTTAGTGGCTAGAACGCCAGCCCATAAAGGAAGCTTCTCTTTATGCTCCCAGCGTTTTTCTCCGGTAATGGGGTCGTAAGCGCGTAAAATACCAACGTGATCATCAAACATTCGCTTGATTCGGAAACCTTGCCCTAAGTATGCATTCCCTTTGCTGTAGGTGACATCTTCTGTCCAATAATCTTCTTTCCAGTGGTTACCTGGTACATAGAATAATCCCGTGTCTTGGCTGTAAGCCATTGGGTTCCAGTTTTTGCCCCCTAAGAAAGGCGGGGATACTTGAACGGCTTCACCACGCTCTTCACCTTCTTTTGGTAGGGGCGGGCGTTGGTTTTCGTTTTCGACAGGGCGCCCTGTTTTGGGATCGATATGAGAAGCCCACGTTATGTTATCCACAAACGGGAATGCTCTAATAAAGCCACCGTCTTCGCGGTTAACGACATAGAAGAAGCCATTACGGTCGGCGTGTGCCGTCGCTTTAATAGTTTTTCCATTATCATCATATTCAAATAAGACCAGTTCGTTGTTGCCTGAAAAGTCCCATGCGTCGTTTGGCGTATGTTGGTAGAACCAATCTACCTCGCCAGTGGTTGGGTCGACGGCAACTTGCCCTGATGTGTATAGATTATCCCAGTTGCGAGGATCATCGCCTTTGGCGGTACGCTTCCATGTATTCCAAGGTGCCGGGTTTCCCGCGCCTACAATAATGCGGTTGTTTTCTATGTCGAAGCTTGCACTTTGCCAAGGAGCACCGCCCCCATGATGCCAAGCCTCTACCAGTTCTCCATTTTCATCGCGAGGCCATGTCGGTGCTTCAGGGTCGCCTGTTGGGGTGCTTTCTTTGCCGTTCAGACGACCAATGTGTCCCTCTACAAATGGGCGCATCCAAATTTCTTCGCCGGTGTCCGGGTCGCGCGCAAAAAGTTGACCTACTACACCAAATTCATCGCCTGATGAGCCATGTATTAACATGACTTTGCCTGTTTTTTGATCTTTGATAATGGTTGGGGCTCCCGTCATGGTGTAGCCCGCTTGGTGGTCGGCGAATTTCTTTTTCCAAACGACTTTGCCTGTATTCTTATCGAGCGCAACAATGGCAGCATCCAATGTGCCGAAGAAAACCTTATCCCCGTAAATTGCTGCACCGCGGTTAACAACATCGCAACAAGGTCTAATGTCGTCAGGTAAACGGTGTGCATAAGACCAAATCTTTTTGCCTGTATGGGCGTCAACGGCAAAAATTCGAGAATAGGAGCCGGTTACATAAATAATACCTTCATGCACTAAGGCTTGCGTCTCTTGACCACGCTGTTTCTCATCGCCAAATGAGAACGACCAAGCTGGTGTTAATCGTTCGACGTTATCAGTGTTGATCGCTGTCATCGGGCTGTAGCGCTGTGCTTTAGGACCGATCCCATAACCTAAAATATTTTCGGGGGTGTTCGCATCGTTTGCTATGTCCTCCCATGTGACGTTAGCCGCAAAAGAAGTGCTCGCGCTGACGCTTAAAGCGCTGGCCAGGATGGCCGCATGTAATGGTCGATGAAGCCAGTGTTTTGTTTTTGTTGTTTTCATAAAGTCACCTTAATTAGTGCCTGCCTATACAGGGTCATTTATACGAGTAGGCATTCGGCTTTTGTGAAGAGAGAGCTAGGACCCTTGACGTGTGGATTTATTGTGCAGTGGTCTGAGATGGGCTACTACGGCATCTTTCCCGTTGAAATTGTTAGTTTTTCCTAATTTGTTTGGGAAGATGTCACGGGGGTCGTAGGGCGTTTTCCACTAAGGGAAAAAAGTATGAGGCTTTGGGATGAGGCAGGAAGTGTACGTAATAACTATGCATCCTGAGAATGAGTTTTTGTTACTACCAAGGAACTAAATTTTGCGCGCCAAAGTACAATTCTTTACGACTAACGGGTGCTTCATCATGGATGTAAGCCTCGAGCGATCTAGATTCGGGCACGGCGTTATACGTCGACATAACAATAATATGGGTGAATTCAATGTTTCTAAAAAACAAACTAGTTCCATCGGCTGCTGCTCTGCTTTTGTGTGCAGGCTTGTCTGGCCAAGCGTTTGCTCATGGCGACGTAACTCCTCAAGGTGTTGATACTGAAGGTCTAGAGCAGTTGGGTGACGAATGGCGCGACGAAAATCCGTACCGTGCTCCGTACGAAAATAACGAGCTGGCCGTTAAAATTGGATCTTCTGCATATAACCAAAACTGCGCGCGTTGCCACGGCTTAGAAGGCATCTCAGGTGGTATCGCTCCTGACTTGCGCATGCTAGACCCTGGCTATGATGGTGACGAATGGTATCAATACCGTGTAGTGAACGGCGCTGTGCGTGACGGTAAAGTGTACATGCCTAAAATGGCAGACTATATTAGCCAAGAAGGTTTATGGGCAATCCGTACCTATTTGGAATCGTTACCTGTTGATGAATAAATTTACAACACTAGTCATTTGCGCAAGCCTAGCTTTTGCTGGGCAAGCGCACTCACGCTCCTTTGATGACGTTGTCGACTCTGGTGAGTTGATTGTTGGCGTGTACCGTAATTTTCCTCCATTCTCCTATCAGCAAGACGGACAGCCAAAAGGTGTCGATATTGACGTTGGCCAAGCAATTGCTGATGAAATGGGTTTGAAAATGCAACTGCATTGGGTGATTCCAGATGAGAATCTGGATGATGACCTGCGTAATAATGTGTGGAAAGGTCACTACCTCGACAAGGATGACGAAAATCCGTTGGCCTTAAAAAAGCTTGCAGATGTGATGATGCGGATTCCATATGACCGTGAATATGCTTATCGTCAAGACTCCCAGACTGGGGAAATGGTCAATGAACAAGTCGTAATGTTTGGGCCGTATCAGCGTGAATCTTGGCGTGTTGCTTTTGACACCGAGAAACTGGAAGCGGTTAAAACAATGGCTGTTTTTCAGTATCACAGTATAGGGGTTGAGCTGGATAGTTTGCCGGACTTTTATTTGTCATCCGCTTTTGCTGGCCGTATGCGCAAAAATGTACACCATTATTCAACTCCGCTGATGGCATTTGAGGGTATGAAGTCCGGTGAGGTTAAGGCTGTAATGGCAATGCGCTCTGAAATTGACGCTATGTTATTCGCAGAGAACAACCCTCGCTATCAAGTGGCTGAAAATGGCTTTCCGTCCATCGGTAAGCAGAAGTGGGATGTTGGTATGGCTGTGAAGAGCACTTATCGACAACTAGGTTATGCTGTCGAGGAGGTTGTGGATAAGATGGTTCGTGATGGACGTATGGAGGCGATTTTCTCCCGTTATGGCATTACTTATGAACTGCCCGCTCTTTATCAGGACGTGCAATAGATCGCATTCCAGTCCGCAGCGAATATACCCACTCGAAAGGGTAGAAAGTACAGGGTAAAAAGTACAATAGACGCTTGCTCGTCTTTCTTTATATGATTTGGTAATACATTTAGATAACAGTAACGAACAATAATAATTAGGAGGGTCGCTGATGCGTACCTTTCCAGCGATACTGGTTCTACTATGCCTTTGTGTGCCCATGGCGGCATGGTCACAAGTTAACAATGAGTTGATAACTCAGGCCTCTCATAATGACACTGAGCGTGCTGAACAGGCTGACCCGCTTAACTCACCTGTGTGGCATTACTTGCGTGCTCGATTTTTAGGTGAGTCGCCATACCAATTTGACGATCGAGTGGTTGTTTCCGTACCCCCTTTTGCAGAAGACCCAACGCAAGTTCCTTTGTTGGTCGATGTAAGCGCGATAGACGAGCCTTTGCTGCGTCTAGTGGTATGGGCCGATTTAAATCCAATTCAGCATATCTATTCGGTTGAGTCGGCAGATCGTCACTTACCCCGTATCGCGATTCGCTTCAAGGTTCAGCAAGCAACGCCAGTCCGGGCGGCCGTGCTAACAGAGTCGGGTAAATGGCTTGTGGGTGGCCAATACTTAGAAGCCGCGGGCGGCGGATGCACGGCGCCAAGCATGGCTAATGCAAGCCCTTACTGGGAAAGTCATTTAGGCGAAATCGAAAGCCGCAGCTTTGAGCGCGCAATGAACAGTGGGCGTTCCTCACAGCGTTATAAAGTGAAAATCATTCACCCTATGGATACAGGGTTAGTGTCAGGGATTCCTGAATTTTACATCCAACAATTAGAAGTACGACGACCCGATCAAGCGGCTATCTTGTCGATGGAGCTCTCTCAGCCGGTGAGTGAAAATCCTGTGTTTACGTTTGATATGAGTTCAGCTTCAGTAACGGCTCAAGATCGTTACAAATTGTGGATGCGTGATAATAACGGCAATGTATTTGAGCAGGCTTTGTGATGGCTATTAAGCAGGCTGCAGGGCGTTTTCTGGGGGTAATCTGTTGCCTTTTTTGGGTGAGCACAGTGGCCACGGCCAGCTCACTTAGTTATGAGCTAACGCCTCGTTTAATCGCCAAGGATACTTGGCTTTTGCAGGGAAAATTAGAAGACTTTAGCCGTGACAACGGAGCAAATATTGTTAACACGGCGTTTATTGTTACATCAGAGGGGGTCGTTGTTATCGATTCGGGGCCCTCAAAGCGATACGCGCAAGCATTCAGGAGCGCTATTGCTTCAGTGACAGATCAGCCGGTTACGGACGTCTTTATTACACATCATCACCCCGACCACTTCCTTGGTAATCAGGCTTTTTCTGATGTGAATATCTGGGCGCTGCCAACCACGGGGCGGCTCATTGCCGAGCAAGGGAATGTGTTTGCAGAAAACATGTACCGTTTGGCCGGTGATTGGATGCGCGGAACTGAAGTTTTAATGCCTAATAAACCGCTTGAGCAAACAGCAATGACCATAGGTGATCATCGTTTTAGGTTTCTCTCTTTAGAGGGGCATACTGGCGCTGATCTGGCTATTTTAGATGAAACGACAGGCACTTTGTTTGCGGGTGATTTGGTTTTTTATCAACGAGCCTTAACAACACCGCACACGCCGGGAATAGATCAGTGGCTGACTGATCTCGATAAATTAGCTGCACTGGAAGTAGCCCTTATTGTTCCGGGGCACGGGCCGGTGGATGCTAAAGGCAAGTCAATTGAACAAATGCGGGCGTATTTGGTTTGGCTAGACAAAACGCTGACCCAAGCGGCCTTTGAAGGCTTAAGTATGAACGAAGTCATGAAGATACCAACCGAACCTGAATTTGCTGATATTGCATTGACGCAGTATGAGTTTATTCGAACTGTGTTTCACCTGTATGCCGGCTACGAGGAAGCGGCTTTTTAATCTGCAACAACTGGCAGTTTAAGCGCTTTCGGGCGCTCTTTTTTTGTCTGGACCTCCGCTGCTTCGCAACAGAAGTAGTACTAAGTGAGTATGAAATTTGTCCTCGGGTTGAATTGTTGGAATTGCGCAAAACTTCACAATGAAGGCATTGATCTGGGAAGTGTTCCCGGTTCACTCCTTGAGCGCCCCACAATAATAAACGATTCCGTAAAGGAGCTAGTAATGAAACATACGACTCTGGGTAAAGGTTTTGCAGTAAGCTTGCTTGCAGCGGCCATTTCTTTTTCAACTGCTGTAACGGCAGGCGTGACAGACCAGGACATTCTAAACGATCAAGCAACCACTGATGATGTTATCTCAAACGGTATGGGCCTTCGTGGTCAGCGCTATAGCCCTTTAACGAAAGTTAACGGCGATACAGTAAAAGATTTGCGACCTGTTTGGGCATTTTCATTTGGCGGTGAAAAGCAGCGTGGGCAAGAATCTCAGCCCGTTGTTAAAGATGGCGTTATGTATGTGACGGCTTCTTATTCTCGTGTTTTTGCGATCGACGTAAAGACTGGTGATGAGCTATGGCAATACGATGCTCGCCTACCTGACGCTATTATGCCTTGCTGTGACGTTATTAACCGTGGTGTTGCTCTGTACGATGATCTGGTGATCTTTGGTACGTTGGACGCTAAGTTAGTCGCGCTAAATAAAGATACTGGTAAGGTAGTTTGGAAAAAGAAAGTAGAAGACTACCAAGCAGGCTACTCATTAACAGCCGCACCTATCGTTGTTAAAGGTAAAGTAATCACGGGTGTATCCGGTGGTGAATTTGGTGTTGTTGGTAAGGTTGAAGCGTACGACGCGAAAACAGGGCAACTTGCTTGGACTCGTCCTACCGTAGAAGGCCATATGGGTTATGTCTGGAAAGACGGTAAAAAAGTTGAAAACGGCATCTCAGGCGGTGAGGCTGGTAAAACATGGCCGGGTGATATGTGGAAAACAGGTGGTGCGGCTACATGGTTAGGCGGTACGTACGACCCTGATGTTGATTTGCTGTTCTTTGGTACTGGTAACCCAGCACCGTGGAACTCTCATTTACGCCCTGGTGATAACTTATTCTCATCTTCTCGTTTAGGTATCGATCCTGACGATGGCAAAATTGTATGGCACTTCCAAAGTACGCCACATGATGGTTGGGATTATGATGGTGTAAACGAGTTAATCTCGTTTGACTATACCGCTGAAGGTAAAACCATCAAAGCGGCCGGTACCGCTGACCGTAACGGTTTCTTTTATGTACTTAACCGTGAAAACGGTGACTTCATCCGTGGCTTCCCGTTTGTTGATAAAATCACTTGGGCAAAAGGCCTAGATGATAAAGGTCGTCCAATTTACGCAGATGCTTTCCGTCCGGGCAACCCAGCGGAAGCTACCGACGGTAAGCAGGGCTCATCCGTTGTTGCTGCACCATCTTTCTTGGGTGGTAAGAACTGGATGCCAATGTCTTATTCTAAAGACACCGGCCTTTTCTATGTCCCTTCTAACGAATGGGAAATGGATATTTGGAACGAGCCTGTTTCGTACAAAAAAGGTGCTGCTTACTTAGGTGCTGGCTTTACGATCCGCTCTATCAATGAAGACTACATTGGTGTGTTGCGCGCTATCGATCCTAAAACAGGTAAAGTGGTTTGGGATTATAAAAACTACGCTCCTTTATGGGGTGGCACCATGGTTACCGCGGGTAACTTAGTATTTATGGGTAACCCTGAAGGCTATCTAATGGCATTTGATGCCAAAACAGGTGAAGAGAAATATAAGTTCAACACCGGTTCTGGCATCGTAGGCACGCCAATTACTTGGGATATGGACGGTGAGCAGTACGTATCCGTTGTATCAGGTTGGGGTGGTGCTGTTCCATTATGGGGTGGTGAAGTGGCTAAGCGTGTTAAAGACTTCAACCAAGGCGGCATGGTGTGGACGTTTAAGCTTCCAAAATAATGGCTTGAGTGACTCCTGTGATTGTGGAAAACCCGGACTATGTCCGGGTTTTTTTATAAATAACAGTAACTTAGATTTTGAATGTTGCATCTGCGATTAAGCCGCATTATTTAATACCAGTACCAAAGTAGTAGTTTTTCAATTCCAACGGGCGATACCTCAGTAAGGGCCCCTCTCGCTACTATCAAACCGTGACTAATGACTTGCACCTGAGCCTTACAAAGGACAGGGCTGGATAACAATAAAGAGGTCGATAAAATGATTTATGCACAGCCAGGAGCCGCAGGCTCAGTTGTAACTTTTAAAGAACGTTACGGTAACTTCATCGGTGGCGAATGGGTAGCACCGGTAAAAGGTGAATACTTCAAAAATGTATCCCCTGTAAATGGCGAAGTATTCTGTGAAATCCCACGCTCAACAGAAGAAGATATTAATTTAGCACTAGACGCAGCTCACGCGGCTAAGGATGCTTGGGCAGCTACATCTGTGACTCAGCGCTCAAACATTCTTTTGAAAATTGCTGACCGTATCGAAGAGAATCTCGAGAAGTTGGCTGTAGCAGAAACATGGGACAACGGTAAAGCGGTACGTGAAACATTAAACGCTGACGTCCCTTTGTGCGTTGACCATTTCCGTTACTATGCCGGTTGTATCCGCGCACAAGAAGGTTCTATTGGTGAAATCGATGGCAATACCGTTGCTTATCATTTCCACGAGCCGCTAGGTGTTGTTGGTCAGATTATCCCATGGAACTTCCCGCTATTGATGGCTGCTTGGAAGTTGGCTCCTGCATTAGTGGCAGGTAACTGTGTGGTAATGAAGCCTGCAGAGCAAACACCAGCTTCTATCCTTGTTTTGATGGAAGTAATTGGTGATCTGTTACCTGCTGGCGTATTGAACATTGTTAACGGTTTTGGTGCAGAAGCAGGCCAAGCGCTAGCAACAAGTAAACGCATTGCTAAGATTGCTTTCACCGGTTCAACACCTGTTGGTTCTCACATCTTGAAATGTGCTGCTGAGAACATCATCCCATCTACCGTTGAGCTAGGCGGTAAGTCTCCTAACATCTACTTTGAAGATGTGATGGATCAAGAAGATGACTTTATCAGTAAGTGTGTTGAAGGTACGGTTTTGGCCTTCTTTAACCAAGGTGAAGTATGTACTTGCCCTTCTCGTGCATTGATTCAAGAATCGATATACGACGCCTTTATTGAGCGTGCCATTGAGAGAACTAAAGCAATTAAAAGTGGATCGCCACTGGACGCAGCGACTATGATTGGTGCGCAAGCGTCTAGCGAACAACAAGAAAAGATCATGTCTTACATTAAACTTGGTCAAGAAGAAGGCGCTGAACTATTAACGGGTGGTAATCAACGCTCGCTTGATGGTGAACTTTCAGGGGGCTACTATATAGAGCCAACAATCCTTAAAGGGCATAACAAGATGAGAATTTTCCAAGAAGAAATTTTTGGTCCAGTGGTCTCAGTCACTACCTTTAAAGATGAGGCTGAAGCGCTTGCAATTGCTAATGATACTCTGTATGGATTGGGATCAGGTGTTTGGACGCGAAATGGCAATACCGCTCATCGTATGGGCCGTGGCATTCAAGCTGGACGTGTTTGGACCAATTGTTATCATGCTTACCCAGCCCACGCTGCCTTTGGTGGGTACAAACAATCTGGTATCGGTCGTGAAACCCACAAGATGATGCTTGATCACTATCAGCAAACTAAAAATTTATTGGTCAGTTACAGCGAAAATAAATTAGGTTTCTTTTAGCCTGCTAAATTAGTATAAAATGAAGGCTGCTATTAAACGCGGCCTTTTTTTATGATTACACGAATTACATCAACCGACAAAGCAAACCAACTTATAGATGAGCTGGTAAAGATTCATGGGCCCGTCATGTTTCATCAATCTGGGGGTTGTTGTGACGGGAGCGCACCAATGTGTTATCCCCAGGGTGAATTCTTTTTAGGGAACAGTGACGTTTGTCTTGGAGAAGTTCATGGTGTTCCTTTTTACATGAGCTTTACTCAATTTGAGTATTGGGAACATACTCACCTCACTTTAGATGCCATACCAGGTACTGGAGGCCAATTTTCATTAGAGAGGCCAACAGGTTTGCGTTTTTTTATTCGCTCCCGCCTCTACTCAGATGAGGAATGGAAATACCTCTCACAACACCCAGTAAAAAGATGTGGCTAGCTGAGCATAGCAAACCATCTTCATGTAGAATATTAATTGGCGGGTCACCTCGCATTGTAAGTTAGCCAACCTGGTCAGGTGCGGAAGCAAGCAGCCACAACTAATGAAGCAAGTGCCGAGATTATGGCTCGCCTTAACTTTTAAACATTATGAAAAATCAAGCATTAGCAAGAAAATGGCGCCCGAAAAATTTTGACTCCATCGTGGGTCAAGAATTTACTATACAAGCAATTAAAAACTCCATTCAAAATGAACGCATTCATCATGCCTACTTATTTTCTGGAACTCGTGGGGTCGGAAAAACAACAATTGCCCGAATCTTTGCTAAATGCTTGAATTGCCAAACTGGGGTCACCGATACCCCCTGCTGCGAATGTTCCTCATGCCTGGAAATTGATCAATCAAAAGCCATCGATGTGATTGAGCTGGATGCAGCATCAAATACCCAAGTCGATAACATGCGTGAGTTGATGGAAAATGCTAATTATCAACCGACCTCTTCGCCATACAAAGTTTTTATCATTGATGAAGTGCATATGCTTTCGAAAAGCTCATTTAATGCGATGTTAAAAACACTTGAGGAGCCCCCGGCCCATGTTATTTTTATATTAGCAACCACCGATCCTGAAAAGATTCCAGTGACTGTAGTCTCTCGGTGCTTACATTTTAATTTGATGCAAATGACCAATGAAGAACTTATTGGTCAATTAAAAAAAATATTTGATGAAGAAAAAATTAACTATGATGAGGCAGCCGTTGACATGATTGCTCAATTTGCTGAGGGAAGTATGCGGGATGCATTGTCCTTGGCGGACCGAGTAATTAACTACACCAATGGGGAAGTAACCAGTGAAAAACTTCAGGCCATCCTAGGGATAATATCTAAGGACACAACGACAGATTTAATAGAGGCGATTGTTAACAATAACAAGGAGGTTGTGCAATCCATTTTATCGACGATTAAGACAGCAAACTTATCCTATGAAAATATATTAAAAACCTTATCAGAGAGATTTTATGACATCTCTGTGGAGCAAACCTTTAATGAACATCAGGATCGTAAAAAATCGATGGCAGATGTCATTGACCCCAAGCTACTTCAAACACTCTACCAAATTACCATTCATGGATTAAAAGATCTTCCGCTAGCTCCGAATCCCTATGTGGGTTTTGTTATGACGGTGATCCGCTTAATGAATTTTATGCCAAATAATAATCCAAATAATATATCTTTAGAGTCAAATAAAGAAACGCAATCCAATTCAATTAAAAAATCAAATTCCACCGAAGAACCTGAAAAAAAAAATTTAATATCTGACGATAATTACATAAAAATAAACCCAAATAATTGGCGACAAGTTGTCGAGCAACTTAAACATGGCATGGCAAAGACACTCGCGCAGAATTGTGAAATTAATTCATTTAGTGATCAGCAACTTTACCTCGCAGTGGATGATAAATTTAAACACCTAAATAACGATAAATACATCAACATTCTTGA
>JALRIU010000298.1 GCA_023255355.1 Pseudomonadales bacterium
CCAAGGTAGGAATACCCTCAGTAATACATACGATCAATTTGATGCCAGCGTTAGCGGCTTCTAAGATACCGTCCTTACAGAATGGAGCAGGTACGTAAATAACTGATGCATCAGCACCAGTTGCCTCTACAGCTTCAGCAACGGTATTAAATACAGGAAGACCCAAGTGAGTTTGACCACCCTTACCTGGAGTTACACCACCAACCATTTGAGTGCCATAAGCAATGGCTTGTTCAGAGTGCATAGTGCCCTGAGAGCCGGTAAAACCTTGGCAGATAACTTTGGTGTTTTTATCAATCAAAATACTCATTAGTGTTCCCCTTATGCGTTAGCCGCTTTAACAGCTTGCTGAGCCGCATCGGTCAAAGATGTTGCTGCGATAATATCAAGGCCAGATTCAGCCAGTACTTTCGCGCCTATGTCAGCGTTATTACCTTCCAAACGAACCACAACAGGAACGTTTACGCCAACTTCTTTAACTGCACCAATGATACCTTCAGCGATCAAGTCACAACGAACAATACCGCCAAAGATATTAACTAGAACTGCTTTCACAGCATCGTCGGACAAAATGATTTTGAACGCTTCAGTAACGCGCTCTTTAGTTGCACCGCCACCAACGTCTAGGAAGTTTGCAGGGAAGCCACCATGCAATGCTACGATATCCATGGTACCCATCGCGAGACCAGCACCATTAACCATACAGCCGATGTTTCCATCTAGAGCAACATAGTTAAGCTCCCACTGCGCAGCGTGTGCTTCACGAGGATCTTCTTGTGACGGATCGTTCATTTCACGTAATTTTGGCTGGCGATACAATGCATTACCGTCTACACCGATCTTAGCGTCTAGACAGTGTAAATTACCCTCATCAGTGATTACCAATGGGTTAATTTCGATCAAAGCCAAGTCTTTTTCTAAGAACATGTTGGCCAAGCCCATGAAAATTTTCACGAACTGATTGATTTGAGCACCTTTCAAGCCTAACTTGAAAGCTAAATCACGACCTTGGAATGGCTGTGGGCCAGTCAAAGGATCGATAGTAGCTTTTAGAATCTTTTCTGGAGTTTCTTCAGCCACTTTTTCAATTTCAACACCACCTTCGGTTGATGCCATAAACACAACACGACGGCTTGAGCGGTCAACAACAGCGCCCAAATACAACTCTTCTGCGATATCGGTGCAAGATTCAACCAAAATTTTACTAACAGGCTGACCGTTTTCGTCAGTTTGGTAGGTCACCAAATTCTTACCTAGCCATTGTTGAGCAAATGCACGGATTTCATCCTTGCTATCAACCAATTTAACACCACCAGCCTTACCACGGCCGCCAGCGTGAACTTGCGCCTTAACAACCCACTTGTTACCACCGATACGATCGGCAGCTTGTGCAGCCTCTTCAGGGGTATCGCAAGCGAAACCTACTGAAACAGGCAAGCCATACTCGGCAAATAATTGTTTGCCTTGGTATTCATGAAGATTCATTGTTTCCTACCATCTTTGGACGCCATTTTACGGCGTTTTTCACATTTACAGGCGCTACTTGTAAACAGCGCCCCCTTTTTCGACAGCCTTTATATTCTTATGGTGCCTAAAAATCCACTTATTTGCGTTTTTTGCGATTCGCCATGTGGATTGCGTGACCATTTACTGCCAAAGCAGCTTCGTGGACAGCTTCTGAAAGCGTTGGATGCCCAAATACAGTAAGACCAATGTCTTCTGCACTCGAACCAAATTCCATCGCAATAACTATTTGCTGACATAAATCTGCAGCACTTGGGCCAATAATATGACAACCTAAAATACGATCAGTCTGGGCGTGAGCGATCATCTTAACCATGCCTGCTGAATCATTTGCTGCAAGCGCACGACCTGTGGCAGCGAATGGAAAAACACCCACTTTGTAGTCTTCGCCCGCAGCTTTTAATTGCTCTTCAGTTTTACCTACCCAAGCAATTTCAGGGTGAGTATAGATAACACCGGGGATGCAATCGTAATTCATTTGTGCCTTTTTACCGGCAATACGCTCAGCGACCATGACACCTTCTTCAGAGGCTTTATGCGCTAACATTGGACCACGTACCACGTCACCAATCGCATACACACCTGGTGCTTCAGTAGCACAGAAATCATTGACGTATATGAAACCACGTTCATCCATGGTTACACCTGAATCTTGTGCAAGAATATTTTTGGTACTTGGACGACGACCAACACAGACGATTAACTTATCAAATGTTTCACGCTGCTCGCCATTAGCATCTTGATAAATAACGGTTACTGTTCCTGCTTTGCTATCAATTTCTGTACCTGTGACTCGTGCACTCAGACGAATATCAAGACCTTGTTTGGTCATGATTTTCTTCGCTTCTTTGGCAATCTGTTGATCGACTGCACCCAAAAACGAATCCATAGCTTCGATGACAATAACTTCAGAGCCAATACGGTTCCAGACAGAACCTAACTCCAAGCCGATGACACCGGCACCAATAACGCCAAGGCGCTTAGGTACTTCTGTAAATTCGAGAGCACCTGAAGAATCAACGATCAAACCCTCGGTAAGTGGTGCAGGTGGAATTTCAACAGGAACTGAACCTGCAGCAATAATAACGTTATCTGCTTCAACAACTGAGACTGAGCCATCCGCTGCAGTCACTTCTACCTTACGGCCAGCCAATAGTTTTCCAGCACCTTGAAGTAATTCAACACCATTATGTTTAAAAAGACCCGCAATACCACCCGTTAATTGACCGACGATCTGACGTTTACGAGCCTGCATCTGGGCGACATCAAAGCTGATATTTTCAATATTGATACCATGGACTTTATAGTCATGCGCGGCATCGTGAAACTTATGTGTGCTATCTAATAAGGCTTTAGAAGGAATGCAACCTACGTTTAAACACGTCCCACCGAGTGTTGGTTGACCCTCTGGGCTCACCCATTTTTCAACACATGCTGTTTTTAAACCCAATTGCGCAGCACGAATCGCTGCAACGTATCCACCTGGGCCCGCGCCAATAACTACTACATCAAATTTCTGAGACATTTGTACTTCCAATAAAAAATAAAAGCTTAAAGGCCTAGCTAGCTAAGCCTCTAGAAATAATTACACATCCAATAAGATGCGAGCAGGATCTTCCAACAATTCTTTAATCGTGACCAAAAATTGCACAGAATCCTTGCCATCGATTAGACGGTGGTCATATGACAAGGCCAAGTACATCATTGGTAAAATTTCTACTTTGCCATTGACCGCCATTGGACGTTCTTGGATTTTATGCATACCCAAAATAGCCGCTTGAGGAGGGTTCAAAATAGGCGTAGACATTAAAGATCCAAAAACACCACCATTAGTAATTGTAAAGGTACCACCGGTCATTTCTTCGATCGTCAACTTACCATCACGGCCTTTCAAGCCATATTCACGAATCTTGTTTTCGATATCAGCCAAGCTCATTTGATCAGTATCACGCAACACAGGGACAACCAATCCTTTTTCTGTAGATACAGCAATACCTACGTCCTGATAGCCGTGATAAACAATGTCGTTGCCGTCTATAGATGCATTCACTGCAGGGAAGCGTTTCAACGCTTCTGTCGCAGCTTTAACAAAGAAGCTCATAAAGCCAAGTCGAGTACCATTGTGAGTCTTTTCGAATAGATCTTTGTATTGATTACGTAAATTCATAACCGGTTGCATATTAACTTCGTTAAACGTAGTCAACATGGCCGTACCTTGTTTTGCTTCGAGCAAGCGCTCAGCAATACGTGCTCTCATACGCGTCATTTGAACACGTTTCTCAATACGCTCACCCGTAATCACAGGAATAGGCGCAGCAGGAGCTGGTGCTACAGGAGCCGCTTTAGGCGCTGAAGTAGAAGCTGCCATCACGTCTTCTTTTGTAATAACGCCACCTTTGCCAGAACCAGCGATTTTTGATGCATCCAGATTGTTTTCTTCAATCATCTGACGTGCAGCAGGACTCGCTTTAACATCAGCAACGGCTGCAGCAGGCGCCGCCGCAGGCGCTTCAGTAGCAGTTGGCGCTGCGTTTGCTGCCGCACCGGCAGTAAACATAGCAATCAACTCAAGACTAAGTACAACATCGCCCTCACCCTTAATGATTTCACTAATGACCCCATCTTCGGGAGCCACAATTTCGAGAACTACTTTGTCGGTTTCAATGTCGACAATTAATTCATCACGTGATACCGCTTCACCAACTTTTTTATACCAAGTGGCAATGGTGCCGTCTGCCACTGATTCTGGGAACTGGGGAGCTTTAATTTCAATCGCCATGTCGTAGATTTTCCTTTAATACGATAGACACTAGGTGCCGAACTAATTCAAATCGAGAGCGGCATTGATCAGCTGCTCTTGTTCTTTAACGTGAAGTGCCATATAGCCAGCCGCAGGTGATGCTGAAGCGGGACGAGCTGCACATTCAAGGTTTAAGTTAGGGTTATGTTCACGAATAACATGACGCATATGATGTTGACTTGAATACCAAGCGCCTTGATTAGTCGGTTCTTCTTGTGCCCACACAATAGATTTCAGATTTGTGTACGGGGCTAATACACGAGCAAAATCCTCTTCTGGGAAGGGGTACAACTGCTCAAGTCTAATAATCGCAACGTTGTCCAAGTTCTTTTCACGACGAACACCGCGCAAATCATAATAGACCTTGCCGCTACAAATCACGACGCGTTCAACACTTGCAGGATTAAGCGCATCAGTCTCAGGCAATACACATTCAAATTGGCCATTAGCAAGCTCGTCGAGCGTCGAAACAACCTCTTTATGACGTAGCAAACTCTTGGGCGACATAACGACCAAAGGTTTACGAATCAGACGTAATGCCTGGCGACGCAACATATGGAAAACCTGGGCAGGTGTGCTTGGGATAACCACTTGGATGTTGTGTTCCGCACATAACTGCAGGTATCGCTCCAAACGAGCAGATGAGTGTTCAGGTCCCTGACCTTCATATCCATGAGGTAACAGCATGGTTAAACCACACAAACGTCCCCATTTATGCTCACCTGATGAAATAAATTGATCGATAACAACCTGAGCACCGTTGGCAAAATCACCAAATTGGGCTTCCCAAATAACCAGCGCACTTGGCGTTGTGGTTGCATACCCATATTCAAATGCTAATACCGCTTCTTCAGATAAGAAAGAATCGTGGATAGTGAACGCAGGTTGATCTTCTTTAAGATGCTGCAACGGCACATAAGTACTTGCATCTTTTTGACTATGAAGTACTGCGTGACGATGAGAGAACGTACCACGACCCACATCCTGTCCAGTCAAACGGATAGGATGATCACTTTCAAGAATTGAAGCGTAAGCTAACAACTCAGCGAAACCCCAATTGATGGCTTCACCACCAGCTGCCATAAGCGCACGATCTTCGTAGACCTTACTGACTTGACGCTGCAATGGGAAACCGTCAGGTATGGCAAGAAGCTTATGCCCCAATGATTGTAATTCAGCAACACTCATTGATGTATCGACATTAGATGACCAATATTCATGACCTAAATAAGGCGTCCAATCTACAAATAAGGCGCTGTTGGGTTTAAGCACAAGACTTTTAGCAACGTGCCGACCTGTTTCTAAAGCTTCACGATATTCGTTCACTAAATCGGCATCATCTTGTTGTGAAATAGTGTTTTGAGCAATCAATTTTGCTGCATATAAATCTCGTGTTGTTTTTTGAGATTTGATCACGTTGTACATCAACGGCTGAGTACCCGATGGCTCGTCAGCTTCGTTGTGACCACGGCGACGATAACAAATAAGATCGATGACCACATCTTTCTTGAATGTTTGACGGAAATCTACTGCCAAATTTGTGACAAATAAAACGGCTTCTGGATCATCACCATTAACATGGAAGATCGGGGCCTGAACCATTTTTGCGATATCAGTACAATATTCAGTTGAGCGAGCGTCTTCTTGCTTACTTGTAGTAAAACCAACTTGGTTATTCACCACAATATGCACTGTACCACCGGTAGCATAGGCACGGGTCTGCGACATTTGGAACGTTTCCATCACCACGCCCTGCCCTGCAAAAGCAGCATCACCATGGAGACAAACTGGCACAACTAAATCACGATTGACGTCATTACGACGATCTTGTCGAGCTCTAACAGAACCTTCAACTACGGGTGAAACGATTTCTAAGTGCGATGGGTTAAACGCCATGGCTAGGTGCATTTCGCCACCTTCAGTCATCACGTTTGATGAAAAGCCTTGGTGATACTTAACGTCAGCTGAGCCAATATATTCTACACGGCCTTCAAATTCGTCAAAGAGAATTGATGGATTCTTTCCTAAAATATTGACCAATACATTGAGTCGCCCGCGGTGAGGCATGCCTATCACCACTTCTTTACTACCATATGATCCGGCGCGCTGGATTAAAGCATCCATCATGGGAATAAGACTTTCACCGCCTTCAAGACCAAAACGCTTAGTACCTGGATATTTTGAACCTAGGAATTTCTCCAGGCCTTCTGCTGCCGTTAAGCGCTCAAGCAGATGTAATTTAACTTCTTTAGAATACTGGGGCATTGAACGGACGCTATCCATCCGTTGCTGAATCCAAGTACGCTCTTCAGTTGAAACCATGTGCATGAATTCTGCACCTACTGAACGACAATAGGTATTCTCAAGCGCCTCATGAATTTCACGTAAAGTCGCCTCTTCCTTGCCCATGTAAAAAGCACCGGTTTGGAAGATGGTGTCATAATCTGCAGCAGGCAAATGGTGGAAATGTAAATCTAAATCTGCGGGAATTTCACGCTTCCACAAACCCAATGGATCCAGATTGGCCTTTTGGTGTCCACGCTGGCGATAAGCACTAATCAACTGAACAACACGAACCTGTTTACGTTCATATTCAGTTGAAACGGTGTTATCAGTAGAGGGAGAAGGACGATGTTTTTGCTTGGCGAGAAGTTCGAATTGTTGGCGGACGGTAGACTGCGGGACATCCTGAACCGGCAAGCCATCCTGAACTACAGGTAATTGCTCAAAGTAATTGCGCCATTCCTCAGGAATAGCATTCGCATCAAGTAGAAAGGTTTCATAAAGGCCTTCTACATAAGCCGCACTGCCACCAGAGATATGAGAGGTCTTCCAGAGACGCTCCATTATGCTGTCTTGCATTTAAAATCCTCAGACCGATTAGGTCGTACTAAGTAATGATCGAGCAGGATCACCATTCGATCAAACTATAGGG
>JALRIU010000054.1 GCA_023255355.1 Pseudomonadales bacterium
CAAGTAAAAGAAATTTGGCCGTTATGTCATACTGATGATTTAGTTGGTGCAATACAACACCCTGAAGATGGATATATTCAGCCCGCCGATCTGACACAAGCGTTGGCGACTGGTGCGCGTAATATGGGCGCCAAAATTCACCGCTTTACCACAGTGCTAAGCATTGAACAGCTTGATGATGGCAAGTGGAAGGTGGCAACCGATCAAGGCGATATCGTTTGTGAACATATCGTTTCTTGTACTGGTAGCTTTGCCCGTAAAACAGGCGAAATGGTCGGCTTAGATGTGCCTGTCATCCCTGTAGAGCATCAGTTTATTGTGACCGAACCCCACCCTGAAATTAAAGCTCGACAAGAGCGCGGTGAGCCAGAAATGGGCGTGCTACGTGAGTCTGATTCTGGCTATTACTTGCGCGAAGAAGCAGGTGGTCTTTTGTTAGGTCCCTACGAAGTGGGTGCGCCAGTATGTTATGTAGATGGTCCTTCTGAGCATTGTGAGTGGGAACTGTTTAATGAAGAGTTAGAGCGTTTGATGCCGCACATTGAAAAATGTATGGAGCGTGTTCCTGCCTTCGGTGAAGTTGGTGTTAAGTACGTTTACAACGGTGCTATCGCCTATACCCCTGATGGTAACCCTATCGTTGGTCCTGCACCTGGTTTGAAAAACTTCTGGCTCAACGAAGGTCACAGCTTTGGTATTACCGCTGCTGGTGGCGCTGGATGGCAGTTAGCAGAATGGATCGTTGAGGGTGAACCTACCGTCGATATGATGGGCGTTGATCCTCGTCGTTTTGGTCCTTACGCCTCTCGTGGTTACTTGCGGGATAAAAACGAAGAAGCTTATCGTAACGTGTTTACCACTCACTACCCTGACGAAGAACGATCTTCAGCGCGCCCATTGAAAACTACGCCTTGTTATGACCGTATGAAAGCTTTGGGTGCTGTGTTTGGTTCTGTGTATGGGTGGGAGCGTCCAAATTGGTTTGCGCCACTTGATTATTCTCTGAGCGAAGAAGATTTGAACATGGCTGATGTTCTGTTCAATAAAAACTTCTCAAAACCGTTAGAAGATGGTCGTATCGTAGAGAAAAACTCATTCCGCCGTTCTAACTATTTCGAGTTTGTTGGCAATGAATGTAAACATGTTGCAGAAAAGGTTGGTTTGTTGGATATGTCAGCCTTTGCTAAAACCATGGTTACCGGTCCTGGTGCTGAAGCATGGTTGGAGTATCTATTCGCGAACAGTATTCCTAAGAAAGTCGGTCGTGTTGGCTTGTGTCATATGTTGACCAAGGCGGGTGGTGTTCGTGCTGAGTTTACCGTTTATAAGATGGCTAAGAACAAATACTACTTAGTCTCTGCTGGCGCGTTTGAGTCACATGATTTTGATTACTTGCAGAAACTTAAACCAACCGATGGTAGCGTTGAGTTGCAATTGATTACCACTCAGATGGGCGTATTGGTATTGGCTGGTCCTAAAGCACGTGATGTATTGCAAAAGATCACAGATACAGATTTGAGTAATGCTAATTTCCCTTGGTTGAGCGGCAAATTTATCAACGTGGGTTATGCCCAAGCACATGCACTGCGGGTTAACTTCGTAGGTGAATTGGGTTGGGAATTACACCACCCCATCGAAATGCAAAACTACATTTTCGATGAATTGATGAAGGCCGGTGCAGAGTTTGATATTAAACCGTTTGGTATCCGCGCTATGGATAGCATGCGCCTCGAAAAATCTTATCGTTTGATTCCTCGCGAAATGTCGATCGAATACTCAGCGCTAGAGTCTGGTTTGGATCGTTTTGTCCGTCTTAATAAAGAGTGTGACTTTATTGGTAAAGAGGGCTTGAAAGCCTGGCAAGAACGCGGCTTTAAGAACGCTTTTGTTACTATGGAAGTCCACGGTGTTACTGATGCTGATGCGCGTGGTTCAGAAGCTATCTATAAAGATGGCGAAATCGTTGGTCGTGCAACTTCAGGTGGTTATGGCTGGCGCTTAGGCAAATCCTTGGCGCTTGGTTTGGTTGCTCCGCAATACGCTGCGATCGGTACTCAATTACAAATTGAAATCCTTGGTGATATCTATCAAGCCACTGTTATTGAAGAGTCACCATACGATCCTGAAAATGCCAAGTTGAGAGCGTAAAAATCAAATGAGCGAGTCGACTCAGCCAGGACAAAGGGTTTCGCGACGTTCGCGTAACCTGAAAAATGTCAAAGTGATATTTACGCCGTCGGGTATCCGTGGCGAAGTTCCTGAGGGTATGCCTGTGTTAAGGGCTGCTCGCCGTTTGGGTGTGGATGTTGAATCGATTTGTGGTGGTCAAGGTATATGTGGGACCTGTAAGGTTTTTCATGTGGTGGGTGACTTTCCAAAATATGGTGTCAACTCGACACATGACAGCTTGTCTGAGTTTAAAGAAGTTGAAGCTGGCCGTGTTGGTGATGAGCGCCAATTAGGGGCACGACTTGGCTGTACCGCAAAGATCATGAATGATGTTGTGATTGAGATACCTGCAAGTAGCCAATCGCATGAGCAGGATATTGCTAAAGCGGTTGATGATCGAGAAATTTCACTAGACCCTGCTATTTCAGTTTTTACCGCCTATATTCCGGCGCCGATTATGGATGTTCCGACTGCCGATGTCAGTCGGCTAGTGTTGGATTTACAATCAAATCATGACCTTGTTGGCTTGTGGTATGAGTTGCCTATCGTTAAACAGCTCCAGTCGATGGTGACTGCACATCTTAAGCAGACACCGAATAAAAGTATGCCTGTAAGTGTGGCTATCTATAATTCTGTCCGTAAACCGCCACAAATTGTTGCTTTGTGGACAGGTCATGAGGCCAAGGCTTATGGCGCAGCCATTGATTTGGGCTCGACAAGTATTGTGGTGCACCTGGCTGATTTGACCACAGGTGAAGTCGTTGCCTCTGCATCGGCCATGAATCCCCAAATTAAATTTGGCGAAGATCTTATGAGTCGTGTGTCATACGCGATGATGAATAAGGGCGGCGATGTTGAAATGAGCAGCGCAGTTCGCCAACGTATTTCAGACCTCATTAAAGAAGCTGCTGGTCAAGTCTGGATGAAGGCAAGCGATGTCATGGATGTGGTGATCGTTTGTAACCCGATTATGCACCATATTTTATTGGGTTTGGACCCAGTGCCTTTGGGCGGTGCGCCATTTAATTTGGCTGTTGATCAAGCGATGGAAGTTGCTGCAAAAGAGCTTGATTTGCCTTTGCACGATGCTGCGCGCGTTTTCTTATTACCTTGTTTGGCTGGCCATATTGGTGCTGACGCTGCAGGTGTTGTTCTGTCTGAACGACCTGATCAGTCAGATGAAATGACCTTGATTGTCGATGTCGGAACTAATGCAGAAATTGTCTTGGGCAATCGAAACCGCATGTTGGCAGCATCAAGTCCAACTGGACCAGCATTTGAAGGCGCACAAATTAGTTGCGGCCAGCGCGCTGCAGTCGGTGCCATCGAGCGTGTGCGTATCGATCGCATGTCACTTGAGCCCACCTTTAAAATTATTGGTTGTGATCCATGGTCTAATGATCCGACCTTTGAAATGTCTTCGTCGAGTCTAAAAATTAGTGGTATCTGTGGTTCAGGCATTATCGAAATTATTGGTGAGATGTTTTTGGCAGGTATTATCAATCGTGATGGTGTGATTCAGCCACAGGAAAATAAACCTTCGCCTCGTATTATTCAAGATGGTCGTACCTACAGTTACATCCTCCATGAAGGGACGCGCCAATTGAAGATAACTCAGAACGATGTGCGTGCAATTCAATTAGCAAAAGCAGCTCTTTACGCTGGTATTCGTTTGCTTATGGATCGTATGGGAATCGATAGCGTTGAGCGTATCAAACTCGCCGGGGCCTTCGGCAGTCGTATCGATGTGAAGTATGCCATGCTATTAGGTATGATCCCTGATTGTGACTTACAAAATGCCGGTGGTGTGGGTAATGCTGCGGGTGAAGGTGCTCGTATAGCGTTATTAAATCGCCATGCTCGTAATGAAATTGAACCCGTTATTCGTCGGATTGAAAAGATCGAAACAGCGACTGAGTCGTCTTTTCAAGCCCATTTCGTCGGTGCTATGGGTTTCCCCCATAGTTCTGCACCATTTCCAAATCTTGAGCGCGTAATACCCGGTCTCGCTGAGCGTCGTATTCCAAGTTCAGATTCCGTAAATGCTAGCCGCGGTAGACGCCGCCGTCCAGCAAGATAAAAAACAAATAAGGAGCCATTGAATGCCAGCCTCTCAACATCAAAATCCTAAGCAGGATATCGAAATCGCCCGCGAGGCGACTATGCGTCCTATTCAAGAAGTCGCTGCTAAGCTAGATCTTGCATATGAAAACCTGCTTCCATATGGTCACCATAAAGCAAAAATTAGCTTAGATTATATCAATGGGCTAAAAGATCGTCCCAATGGTAAATTGATTTTAGTTGCGGGTATCAACCCTACTAAAGCGGGTGAAGGTAAAACGACAACTACGGTTGGTTTGGGTGATGCGCTAAGTCGTATTGGCAAAAAAACGGCGATTTGTTTGCGTGAACCGTCTTTGGGACCTTGTTTTGGTATCAAAGGTGGTGCTGCGGGCGGTGGTTACGCGCAAGTGATTCCAATGGAAGATATTAACTTGCACTTTACTGGTGATTTCCATGCCATCAGTGCCGCGCATAACCTTTTATCTGCCATGATTGATAACCATATTTATTGGGGTAACAACCTTGGTATCGATGTGCGCCGTGTAAGCTGGCGTCGCGTGGTTGACATGAATGATCGTGCACTACGTCAAATCACCAACAGCCTCGGCGGTGTTGGTAATGGTTTCCCTCGTTCCGATGGTTTTGACATCACTGTTGCTTCTGAAGTTATGGCAATTTTCTGTTTGGCAACGAGCCTTGATGACCTGCAGCAACGTTTGGGTAATATCGTTATCGGCTACACTCGTGACCAACAAGCTATTTATGCGCGTGAACTCAACGCTGAAGGCGCGATGACTACTTTACTAAAAGACGCTATACAACCAAACTTGGTACAAACTCTCGAGGGTACTCCTGCGTTTGTACACGGTGGTCCTTTTGCCAACATCGCTCACGGTTGTAACTCAGTGTTGGCGACATCAACAGCGTTAAAATTAGCTGATTATGTTGTTACTGAAGCCGGTTTTGGTGCTGATCTTGGTGCTGAGAAGTTCTTCAATATTAAAATGCGTAAATCGGGCTTGAAGCCAAGCGCAGCTGTTATTGTGGGCACCATTCGTGCGCTCAAAATGCACGGTGGTGTCGCCTTAGACGACCTCAAGAAAGAAAATGTTGAGGCGGTTCGCAAAGGTTTCGCTAACATCTCACGTCACGTCACCAACACCCGTAAATTTGGTGTGCCAGTCATCGTTGCTGTGAATCGTTTCAGCGCGGATACTGATGCAGAAATCGCAATGCTGCAGTCGTTGTGTGAGCAGATTGGTGCTAAAGCAGTGATGGCTGACCACTGGGCAATGGGTGGTGAAGGTGCTGAGGCATTGGCGCACGAAGTTGTGGCAATGATCGACAATGAGCCTGCTAAGTTCAAACCGCTATACAGCGATGACGTAAGCTTGTGGGATAAAGTTAAGACGGTAGCCAAAGAAATTTATGCAGCAGATGACATTATTGCTGACAAGAAGATTCGTGAGCAATTTGATACTTTGCAGAAAGATTTTGGTCACCTACCTGTCTGTATTGCTAAGACTCCGCTGTCTTTCAGTACCGACCCCAATCTCTATGGCGCACCTTCGGGCCATGTTGTTCCTATCCGTGAGCTTCGCTTATCTGCTGGTGCAGGGTTTATTGTGGTAGTTTGTGGTGACGTAATGACTATGCCTGGTCTACCTCGTGTGCCAACTGCAGAGAAAATTTTTGTGAACAAACAAGGTTATATCGAAGGTCTTTTCTAACCGCTTTTTTATACCCCAGGGTTGTCCGGTCTACTGTGCTCGAGTGTTGAATGCAGAGACCGGTTTTTTTTTTGCCAATTTAAATGTATGCCGAAACGCATGTCGCATTGGTGGCTTGCGCAGTCGTATTATTATGGTCGACTTAGTATTGAGCTCGGCATAGTATGTAACAAATAAAGATAAGTGAGCCATTATGGTTGGTAAAGTTTCAAAACGACGCGGTGCACGCAATGCAAGGATAGCTTCGAGGTCTTCTTATCTCGAACCAATGTTACCCGAACTTAATAATTCACTGGCACCCACGCAAATCTTGTCAGTAGAGCAACTCAACCGGCTAAACAACGCATCGCTGGATATTCTTGAAAACGTCGGAGTGATCTTTCGTGATGAAATGGCTCTCGAAGACTGGCGTAAGGCAGGTTCAAAAGTTGTTGATAATCGTGTTTATATAGACCGTCATCACTTACAAAATTTAATGGAGAGTGTACCTGCGGTTTTCACCTTGTGTGCGCGTGATTCTGCCAAAAGTCTAACCATTGGTAGTAAGCAGGCGATTTTTGTTCCAATGTCCGGGGCAAATTTTATTAGAGATATGTCTGATGAGCGCCGTTCATCGTCATTAGACGATTTAGCATCGCTCCATAAATTATCGCATGTGCTTCCTGCTATCCATTCGCTATCTACTAGCATTGTCACGCCGCATGATGTCAATCTTCAGACTAGGCATATAAACGCAACCTATTCGGCCATAAAACACTCTGATAAGGCCTTGTTGGGTTATGCAAATTCTGGTCAAAATGCTGCAGATACCCTTGCCATGTGCGATATGGTGTTTGGTAAAAATATCGTTGATTCACAAGCCGTTATCATGGCGACGATGACTGCGACAGCACCATTATTGTGGGATGCTGGTGCTACCGAGGCAATGCGGCATTACGCACAACGTGGTCAACCCGTAATATGTTCTCCTGCTGTGCATGCTGGTGGTAATACACCAGCTTCGGTCTTGGCGACTGTAGTGCAAGTTAATGCCCATATCTTGGCGGCAATAGGTTACGCACAGTTGCTCAATCCAGGTGTACCAGTGGTTTATGGTCAAAATTTATCCTCGGCCTCTATGCGAACAGCGGACGCCATGATGGCAACGCCTGAAGTGACCCAGATGGCGGCAATATTTGGACAATTAGCAAGGCATTATGGTTTGCCTTATCAAGCGACTGGAGGCGTGTCTGGCGCAAAAATATTGGATGCACAAGCCGGCTATGAAACAGCTGCTAGTGTTTATTCAGCTTTGGGTGCAGGTGCTAACGTTATTGATAATGCCTTTGGTAGTATGGAGGCGGGCAGTCTTTGTTCTATCGCCAAATTTATGGTTGATGCTGAATATTGCGCTATGGGTTACAGAATGGCATCTGCATTGTCTTGGGACGATTTTGATGATGCCTTAAACGCCATTGGAGATGTGGGCCCTGGTCAGCGCTATTTTGGCCACCCCCATACTATGCAGCATTTTGAATCGGCATTTTTTATGCCCAAGTTACACGATTATTCTGGCTTTCAGTTATGGCAAGCTCAGGGTAGTCAAAATATCCAACAACGTGCTGTAAGACACGCTGAGCAGCTATTAGCGGAGTATCAGCCACCGGTCTTGGACTTTGCCGTTGATGAGGCCTTGCTGGCGTTTATCAGCAGTCGAGAGAATAATTAACAAAGTACGAAGGCGGCTGATTACCGCCTTGTGAAAATGCCTCGTCGCACATTATTTTTTCTAGCGTAGCAATGACAAGAAATGGATGTGTTTCTCGTATTGATCAAGTAAGTCATTGATGATCTGTTCGCGAGAATAACCCGCAATGTCATATCCTTGACCACCTTCGGTTAAAAATACTTCCGCTTGAAAATACTCTGATTCGCTGACATTTTGGTTGTCGTTCAGAATAAATGTTGGTGGTACTAGCGGCCGCAATTGAACTGAGTATTGAAAATCAATTTCGTCGCCGTGCCAAACGTCCAAGGTAATCTTGTGATCTTCTTCAATGATCTGTGTATTGATGTCTTTGTCTTGCATGGCTTTGGCGATATCAACAAAAGCAGATTTAACCGTTTCGGTGAGGAATTTTTCAATATCCTCTTTGCCGGGTAATTGAGTAATCTTATCTAGACGAATATGCCAAAGGGTTTCGGTGTCTTCGCTGGAAGAAATCATTGGAAAAGACGTTGAATGGGATATGATTAAATCTCTTTTTAAAATCTCTGTCGATAAGGCCTTACGCAATCCCACCAAGGCGATGAGAAGAACAATGGTAAAGGGTAGTGCGCTTGCTATTGATGCAGTTTGAAGTGCAGACATCCCCCCAGCAAATAATAGGACGAGGGCGGCTAAACCAATCAATACTGTCCAATAAACGCGTTGCCATGTAGGGGTTTCTTCGTTACCGCCCGAGGCCAACATGTTTATCACTAGTGCGCCAGAATCTGCCGAGGTAACAAAAAACACAATCACCATGATGACCGCTAAGCCAGAAATTACTTGCGAAAAGGGTCTATATTCAAGGAATTGGAAAAGCGCCAACGAATTATTTTGTTGCACAATTTGCCCGAGTTCAGCGTGCCCCTGATTAAGTACCAAATCAATGGCGCTATTACCAAAGAACGACATCCACAAGAGCGTGAATCCTGCCGGTACAAATAGTACGCCAATACAAAACTCTTTAATGCGGCGCCCTCTAGAAATACGCGCGATAAACATTCCGATGAAAGGTGACCAAGAAATCCACCAGCCCCAATATAAAATGGTCCAGCCGCCAATCCAGTCCGTGGGCTGATAGGCATAAAGATTGAAGGTTTTGCCTATCAATCCTGAAATGTATATACCGATGTTTTGTACGAAGCTTTGAATAAGGTGGATGGTTGGCCCTGTAACCAAAATTAGGCCAAGTAAGGCTAGCGCCAGTATCATATTGATTTGAGATAACAGCTTAATGCCCTTATCTAAACCAGATAAGACAGATAAAAGCGCAAGGCCGGTGACGATTACGATAATAATACTTTGAATACCGAGTGTTTCTGGTATGCCTGTAAGATGGGCAATACCTGAGTTAATTTGCGCGACACCATAGCCAAGAGTAGTAGCGACACCGAAGACTGTTCCCAAAATAGCGAAGACGTCGATGGCATGTCCTGCTGGGCCGTTGATTCTCTTGCCAATTAATGGATAAAGCGCCGAACGAAGAGTCAGCGGCATACCGGTTCGATAACTGAAATAGGCGAGCACTAAACCAACAACGGCATAGGGCGCCCAGGCGTGCAGTCCCCAGTGAAAAAATGTTAACTGCATCGCTTCTCGAGCTGCCTCGATGGTTTGTGGTTCACCTGTAGGCGGAGCATAGAAATGCAGTAAGGGTTCAGCGACGCCGAAAAACATCATGCCAATACCCATGCCGGCCGAGAAAAGCATTGAGAACCATGAAAGATTGCTATATTCGGGGCGCGAATGATCTGGACCTAAGCGAATTTCGCCAAAACGAGAAAAGGCAAAATAAAATACTGAAAGTAATAAAACGGCCACTGCTAACACATAAAACCAGCTTGCATTCTCTACGATGCCAGCTTGAATACCTTGAAAGAAGGCGTCAGATTGTTCGGGAAAAATAGCGCTTATCATGACCATTGAGATAATGATGGCGGAGGAGCTATAAAACACAGGCGGATTAATACTATCTTTTATTGCCATAAAACCCTTCTTTTTATCTTTTTTATAAATGTCGATTATTGCCTAGTGGTCGTGAAGACGATTAAAACTCAATGTATGCCAATTTTTCACGCTCTGCTACTTTTAATGATGGGCGTTAAGATAGATCTTTTGAAGGC
>JALRIU010000058.1 GCA_023255355.1 Pseudomonadales bacterium
ACAAGGGTTTCAAGCACCAACTCACCGCCATCACGCAGCGTGTCTTTAAGTTGCTGAAGATGCTCAAAGGGCGCACTTCGATGGTAGAACACCCCCATCGAAAATGTAGTATCAAAAGCCTTTAAATTACTTGGTATATGCTGCACACCTACAGGCAAAAGATGTACTTTTGGATGCTGCACATAACGTTGGATAGTTTGGAATTGGCATAAAAATAAAAGCGAAGGGTCGACCCCTATAACCAACTCAGCGCCCTCTCCAGCCATACGCCAACAGTGGTAGCCACTGCCGCAACCGATATCTAATGCACGCCTGCCTTTGAGCGATGTGATACCTGGTTGAACACGATCCCATTTCCAATCTGAGCGCCATTCGGTATCGATAAAAACATCGGCAATTTGAAACGGCCCCTTGCGCCAAGGATGCAGACCTTGCAGTGCCTGGTGTAATTGTTCACGTTGCTGGCTCGTCCAATTAGACGGTGGATCAATGGTTATCGCATCGCTGTTTAAATGTATGCCTGCCACCTGAAAATCAGGTAAACCAGCTAAGGCTGCCAACCATTTTGGGATGTCACCATGCTTACGCTGAAATAAAAATGCCTCTAAATGTTCAGGTAAAATGTCTGCCCATTTAACAAGCGTTTTATCTGCTCGCATAAATGCCAGCAATGGCCCAAAATCAAAAAAATCAGCGATCTCGTTACTCATTTAATAGCCACGATAGACGCAAAATTAAAGCATTGAAACCACACATCGATGCTTGTGAAACCCGCTGCCAACATGCGCTCGCGATGAACGTTAAGGGTTTCCGGTATCATTATATTTTCTATAGCACTGCGTTTTTGGCTAATCTCCATATCGCTATAGCCATTCTGTCGCTTAAAACTGTGGTGCAAATCATTATTAAGGGTCTGCAAGTGCGGGTCAGAAAATGCAATCTTTTCAGACAGAATCATTACACCACCGGGTAGCATACCGTCAGCTATGCGCATGATAAGATCTTCACGTTGTGCTGGGGGGATAAATTGTAAAGTAAAGTTCATCACAACCACTGATGCATTAACAAACTCTACGTCTTGAATATTAGCGTGGCGCAGATCCACATTAACCCGTTCAGCAGCTAAAAGCTCTGTACAGCGATCAATCATAGCGGCTGAATTATCTACTGCCACTACCTTGGCATCATCAGGTAGTGCGCGACACATTGATAGCGTTGAGGCGCCTAGAGAACAACCTAAGTCAAAACATTTGCTGCCCGCTTGGTAATAGCGTCCTGCCATAACTCCGGTCATCGCAACAATCGTCTGGTAACCTGGCACTGATCTATTGATCATGTCAGGAAATACCTTAACAACGTTTTCGTCAAAGCGAAAATCAGCCACTTGGCCGAGGGGATTCGCGTAGATATTGTCGCGCTCGCTCACCGCGTAGATCCTCAGTAAAAATAGGTAATTTTACGCTGTTTCAGAGTGAGTGCCTAGCGCTTAAAATGTTCCCTTGTAATCAAGCTTAAAGCTACCATCGCTCTGGCGTGCGGCAATAAACTGAAGAGAATTAACCAATGCTACCGAAGCATCGGGAGAAGGAATAAAGCTCAAATGTGCATAATAGCTACCCAATGGGTCAAGCAACACTTTGCCATCGAGATTAATAAGCGCTTGGCTAGGAGTAAAATCTAGAACCAACTTACCGGCCTCATGGCCAAGTCTAATGTTATAGTCACCTAAAACTATAAACTCGTTAGCCACATTATAAGCGTAATCTTTCGCCAGCGCCTGACCTTTCATTGCCACAAACCCCTCGCTTGGATTCCATTGTGCATGATCGACCGTCAACGTAGCAGAACCGGAAATTGGAAATGGAAATCCAAGCATTTCAAGTAATGGCGCAACCTCACTACTTGCCTTGAAATTATCAAGACTAATATTCCCCGTTATTGAATAACAAAAATCACTACTTAACGGTAACTTTTGATAATCTAACTTGAGTGTTAAACAGGCTTTACCAAGCAAGAGTGACATAGGTTTGAGCTGCCAAGCGACATCATCAATAAATAGTGAAGTTCCCGATGTATTGACAACGATGCCTTGAACCTTTCCTTGCCAAAGGCTCCCAGAGACCGCAAATGCAGAAAGGTCGACCCCACCCGCACGGACTAACGCTGGTAAAATTTGAGCCGGCGCTTTCACAAACACGCCAACCACAAATACGATCAATATCAGCCAACGCTTCATTGACTGGTTAGCCTCACCCTAAGATTAATCAAACCTGGCTGCGAAGTCGCATTGATCGACGCGCTATCAATGGTGAAGCCGAATTGATTTTCAATGTCATGCAACCAACTAATCGCTGCATTATAAGGAACTGATTCCAGCCAAACTTGGGCTTGGTTATCACCATTTGGCTGAAAGCGTTTCATCTTGAGACCAGACTGACGAACAGTGCTATCGACCACCTGACTGATACTGCCTTGCACAACATTATCAGCCTTAGATGAATCCCCCTGAAGTGCCTTAACCTGAGCAGCACTTTGCACCATCCATTGTAAATCCTGCTGAGCAGCGGTGTTGGTGACTTGTAAGTTAGCGACTTTTGCCTGCAAGGGCTGATACACCATGCCGATCAAAATATAGAAAATCAATGCGATGCTACCAACAACCAAAGCAATTTGATCGCGCGCCGTTTGAGATTTAAACCATTCCATGACTATACCTCACTCAATGCCAGTTTCGCGCGGACTTTACCACCGGCAGCGCTTGAGTTTTGCAGATCAGCCTTAATACCTTTATTCATAAGGTCCGATCGTAAACGCTCTACTTGTTGAAAATTATTAGCCAACACATCCAAACGCAACTCTGCTGCTCGAGCCTCATAACTTATGCCACTGATTTCAAGCTCAGCACCAATTGGGCTGTTTTGCAATGCAGCAAGCAAAGACACCATATTGCTACCATTTCCACCACCACTGCCTTGTAATGCATTAAGTTTAGTTTGCATTTGCTGGCGTGGATTTACGACCCTGCTCCCAGGAAAAGCTTTTAAATAAACTTGCTCAATTGTTTGTCGATAGGCCAAATTGCGATCTTCCAGCAACCCGAGCTGCCACCATGATTGAGCTATCATTAAGCCTATTAGAACAAGGGCCGCCACAGCTGGCATTTTCCATAGTTGCCAATAATTTTCCCAAGCAATACCCTTTCTGAAGGAGCCTTGACGAAGGTCAATCCCTAGCTTTGTTAACTGCGTTAGCTGGTCGAGATAAGTCCTACTTTCGGATAGCGCCAAACCTGCTGGTATTGTTGATCGCTGACAGAGCCTATACGTTGGAATATCTTTCTCTGCCATGGTTGCCAATGCAGTTTTTAGAGAATGGTAGGCAACAACAACTGATTGCATACCATTAACCAATAGCACCTCTGACTCATTTAAAGCAATCAAGGCTTGCTCACCTGGAGCCGTGGGACAGGTATACAAATTATCTAGATCGATGCCAACATGAGCAGCGCTATCAAGAACGTCCTGCAACAGTTGACGATTTATTACTGCAACATCGATGACACCCTCAGCTGGGGCTCCTAGGGCGAAATGAAGCTCATCAATATCTTCGGCAAGTGAATCTTCAAGGCTAAAGGCCACCGTTTTAGATAACAGCTTTCTTTCAGCCTCAATAAAACTAAGTTGATGGATACTGTACAAATCAGGTAGCAAAATGGCCGTTATATCCAATGCATTGACATCGGTCATTGCATTGGCGAACTGTTGCCAATTACCCTGCTGACAGGAGCCAACACTATCTGTCAATTGCCAGGTTAATTCTCCGTTTCGGGCTATTATGAGCCAACACCTATTCACCTATATCTCCTTATAAACCACCAAGGGCTCTTCGAATCACCGTTATCTCTTTGCTAGAACGGTGCAAGACACTGTGCATTTCCATCATACTATCACCTAGCTTAACTTGGCCATCATAGCGAAAAAATTCACTCTTAAGAGCCAACCCCTGCTGAGTTAAGGGCGATGCCCAGCGGGCATCCTGTACGAAAACACTCAAATCAGTTACAGGCTGCGCCTGCAACTCTTCTACCCAAAGACGAGCAATTTCTTGATCTAGCGGCTGCTCAGCTGGATTTAATGCAGCCAATACAGGCGCACTTAAGGTATTAATATTAATTGTTTGAGGATTGCTGGGCCAAACACTGACATGAGGCTCAAGCAACTGCCAGAGCGGCTCACTCATGCCGCCCACAGTCCTAAGTTCACTTGGGCTAGCCATCGGTGCATCGGCCGTGCGATAGCTCAAATTTTCTCGCGCGTAATAGCTATCTTCCTTGCCACCAAAGCCAGTTGGATCTTGATTATTGTCGAGCCAATCTATTACGGCCTCAGTGATTTCTATTGCCTCAGCGCGTGTAATAGGCAACTGAGGAAAAGCCTGAATTAAATTTACAAAACGCTGCTGTGCTTCAGTATAGGGAACCGCTTGTTGACCATCGGCAGCAAGACCGACTAACAGACTATTTAAATTAAATCGTCCTTGTAGATCGCTCACTTGACCATACAACCAACCTCCCTTTACAGGATAGGGTTGCGCCTGTTGGGCCCATACATCTGAATAACCATCAATATCGGCATCTTGCTCTAAGTCTGTGCGCAAAGCCAACATGGCTAATTGTTCGCCCCCCAAAAGGTAGTGCTTGGCCTGGTTTAACAACTGATGATTGCTCGCCCGCCGTAGCTGTATTTGATAGTCACTGCCCATTCCAACCGCAATGGCTGACACAAGAGCAACAATCAACAAGGCCAATACTAGGGCAGCACCACGTTGTTGACTAAGGTACATCTTGCGGGATGTTGCCTTGTAGCAAGGTGACGCTGAGGGGCTTTTTGGAGAGCACCTCCTCATCCACACTTTGGCTTGGCGACATGAACCATGTGTAACCAAGCCCCGCCACGATCGCAGCAACGACGAGTTGTGTTGCGCGGGTGGCGGGGCGGTTATCTTTTCTCTCGGCTGCCACAGCCATCGCCATGAAGGCAGACAAAGCACAGAGGCCATAAACGCCCATCCAAGGTGCCCAGTGTTGCAACAGGCTATCCACATGTGCATAGCCCACAGCGCCCCACGGGAAGCCGGTCCAAAGCGTGCCACGCACCATCTCGGCCAACACCCAAACCGCAGCAAAAGCACCGGCACGCGGCAACACCCCCACACCCGTTTTGCAAATGGCGTGATACACGCCTGCAGCTGCTGCGTAGAACAACGCCAAGCCAGCGGCCAGCCAGCCAACAGCCCAGCCTGCCACGAGAGCTGGCAAGCCGCCATACCGATGCATCGAAATGAACAGCCACCAAATGCTGCAAGCGAGCCATGCCAGCGAATAAACCCACGCTTTGATAAACGCCTGCTTACCTGATGTGCTGCGATCGATGTTGTATGCAAGTACAGCTAAGCTCACGCATTGCAACCAACCTTGTGCTTCGCCTTTGAATGTGCCTTCAAACGGCCACGCGAGCGACAGCGCTTGGACCATCCCGGCCAGCAGCAAAACAACTGTGGTTTGTTGGCTGATAGGCCATCG
>JALRIU010000104.1 GCA_023255355.1 Pseudomonadales bacterium
GTTTAGCATTTTAATTAAGGCAGACTTTGCTTCGTTGCCTAGGGCTTGCCCTGGCTTCTTTTTATAGGCGACTTCTGGGGTATTTATGGCGCTGAAACGCACGCGACGACCATCGTCAAGCGCAAGCGTATCCCCATCGACAACTCTAGCAATCACCGATTCTGCATTGGCAGGAGCTAAGGGACACGACGCAAACGTATTATTTGAGATATAAAAAAAGGCGCTCAAAATGAACGCCTTTAGTATTCGTTGCATGAGACTCATGGTCTCATCATGCCGAACTGCTGTTATTTCTTCAAGCTGCGAGCACCAAAACGCTTGTTGAAACGATCGATACGACCGCCAGTGTCGACGATTTTTTGCTTACCGGTATAGAACGGGTGGCAAGCTGAACATACGTCCAAGTGCAAATCACTGCTCAAAGTTGAACGTGTTTTAATAGTGTTGCCACAACTGCAAGTTGCAGTAATGTCAGAGTATTGAGGATGGATATCAGTTTTCATTTTCAAAGGCCTTTAGCGTGTCTGATGCCGCCACTAGCTCCATATTTATCAGCTAGCACCGCATCTCGTTAGCTTAACCTGCATAATTGCAAGCTCCACAGAGCCGCGCATCATACCAAAAAACCGCTCTCTGGCAAGCAATTTCGTTCAAAAACCACACAATTTTTCATAAATCATGCTCGCGACAATCAATCCGCAACACGTTAAACTTATACCCATGCACAACAAGACGAAATTTTAGTGTTTCTTAGAGTCGCCCTACCGACCCCATTAAGACGCCTGTTTGACTACCTTCCACCGCTCGATGAAAGCGCAGAAAGTATTAGCAAACTTAAGGCGGGCTGCCGCATAGCCGTTGCATTTGGCCCGCGACCCATGGTGGGCATACTCATTGAAGTTGCCCATATTTCAGAGATAGCAAAAGATAAACTGCGACCCGCGTTAAACATTTTAGATCGCGAGCCAATCATACCGGTAGCAAGCTTAGATCTATTTAAATGGGCCGCCGATTACTACCATCACTCTCTTGGCGATGTATTACAAAACGCGCTACCCGCCTGGCTTAGACAAGTCGATCGACAAGATATCGACAGCCAAGCAGGTTTGCAGATCACTGCCACGGGTCGGGATACAGATCCGTCGTCTCTCAAGTCTGCAAAAAAACAGGCTGCGTTATTGAGTTTACTTCAGCATAGCGATCAGCCTCTAACTGAAACCGACATCATACAACACGGCTTCGCCCGCAACATTATTAACGGCCTGCTTGAAAAACAACTCATTCAATCCGTTAGACTGCCATTAGCGTACAGCCATAGTGTTGTTTTTGGCGAGCCCCTTAAACTTAATCAAGAACAACAGCTCGCCCTCGATACCATATCAAAGGGGGCACATTGCACGCTGCTGGCAGGTATCACCGGCAGTGGCAAAACAGAAGTCTACCTTCAAGCCATTGAAAGCAGTATTAAACAAGGCAAACAAGCCTTGGTGTTAGTGCCAGAAATTGGTCTTACACCCCAGACATTACAACGCTTTGAAGCCCGCTTTGGCCCCTGTGTTAAACTCATTCACTCCGCCTGTAGTGATGGCGAAAGATTAGCAACCTGGCTGGCAGCCAAAGATGGCGCTGCTTCAATTATCATCGGAACACGTTCGGCGATCTTCACTCCCCTAGCCAAACCTGGAATCATCATTGTCGACGAAGAACACGATGCGTCATTCAAGCAACAAGATGGTTTTCGTTATTCAGCCAGAGATCTAGCCGTTGTTAGAGCTGCCCAAGAATCCATTCCTGTAGTTCTAGGGTCTGCAACACCGTCATTAGAATCGCTTGCTAACGTTAAAGCAGGTCGCTACCAAATCGCCAAGCTTAATCAACGTGCGGGTAATGCTAATCCTCCAGTTATGCGAACAATCGACCTGCGCCACCAAAAACTCAATAACGGTTTTAGCCCAGAAAGCTTATTTGCACTCAGACGTTGTCTCGATAAAGGGCAGCAAGCACTTGTCTTTATCAATCGCCGCGGCTACGCGCCAGTACTAATGTGCCACGACTGCGGTTGGTATGCCCAGTGCCAGCATTGCGAAGCACGGATGACAACCCATCTTCGTCCTGCACATCTGCACTGTCATCACTGCGACAACCAACAACGGCTGCCAAATAGCTGCCCAAGCTGCCGCAGTCGGCAAATGGTGCTTATTGGCCAAGGCACCGAACGCAGTGAAGAAGCACTACAAGCAGAATTTCCACACGTTGACGTGTTGCGTATCGATAGAGATACCACCTCACGTAAAACAGCCATGAGTGAAATGCTTGATCAAATCCAGCAAGGCAAGCCCTGTATTATGGTGGGAACCCAAATGCTCGCCAAAGGGCATCACTTCCCCAAACTTGGCTTAGTACTTATTCTTGATGCTGACGGCGGACTATTTAGCGCAGATTTTCGTGGACCAGAAAAAATGGCGCAACTTCTCATACAGGTTGCGGGCAGGGCAGGTCGTGAGGATCTAGCTGGCGAAGTGTTAATTCAAAGTCACCAGCCAGACCATCCCCAGTTGCAGTTACTTTTACAGCGCGGATATTTTCATTTCGCCTCTGAGCTACTTCAATTGCGCCAAGTTCAGCAACTGCCACCGGCAACGGCTATGGCGATGGTTAGAGTTAGTGCTAATAAGCAAGATAGCCCAGAGGCGTTTTTAGAAGAAGTCATTTTAAAAGCTGATCAGCTCAACCAAACCGGTATAAAACTGATGGGGCCACTGCCTGCACCGATGCCCAAGCGGGCCGGCAAATTCCGCGCCCAACTTCATATTCAAGCGAACAACAAATCCATATTGAAAAACTTTTTGAACGTATTTGTTGGCCTACTTGAAACCACAAAAGGCAAAGATCAACTCCATTGGTCGCTGGATGTTGATCCTATCGATATGTTTTAAATTAAAGGTCGGTGTTACAATAACCGCTTCTTGGGAAGGGCGACAATGACCTACGATTTTAAACCTAAAAAACCAGCTGGTAACGCTCGCAAACAAGCAGCATCAAAAGCGAGCACTAAAAAAGCTCAGCCTGCTGCGCGAGCAAGCAAACCTCTGCCAGGTTGGTTAATCATACTCGCTATTATATTAGTAGGCAGTTTTGGCTACGGTTTGTATTACATTAAAACAGCACCCACACCAAGCGCTGAAAACACCACCTTAGAACAGGTTGTAAAAAAGGCCACTAAAACAAGCTCACAACAAGATACACCAACTAAAACCACCGATTCTAAAGAGACTCGTTTTGAGTTTTATACCTTGCTACCGGAACAGGAAAGCGTGCTTCCTCCGGTCAGTGAACGGCAAGCCATTGTAGAAGACGCCCCCAATGTACACTTCATGTTGCAAGCCGGCGCGTTTAAACAAAAAGCGGATGCCGAACGTCGACGTGCAGAACTCATCTTAAATGGTTATGAGGCCAGTTTAGAGCCAACCCAGTATAAAAATGGTCAGACCTGGTATCGTCTCCTTATTGGCCCTTTCACCTCGCAATCCAAACTTGCCAAAGCACGGTCTGATTTACTGCAGAACAATATTGAGACCTTGGTAATCAAGCGCAAAAACGATTAAACCTTGAAATCCGAGTGAACAACCCCATTTTATAAACATTACAATAGTTAGGAGCATAGGCGTGGAACAATACCGCGGGACAACAATATTATCTGTGCGCCGTGGCAACCAAGTCGTCATCGGTGGTGATGGCCAGGTAAGCCAGGGCAATACCGTCATGAAGGGTAATGCCCGAAAAGTTAGACGCCTTTATCATGGCAAAGTCTTAGCGGGCTTTGCTGGTGGTACCGCAGATGCTTTCACCCTATTTGAATTGTTTGAATCTCAACTCGAAAAATACCAAGGTCAATTAACTCGCGCGGCGGTAGAACTTGCCAAAATGTGGCGCACCGAACGCTCATTACGTCGTTTAGAGGCGCTTTTAACCGTCGCAGACGCAACGACATCGCTGGTTATTACCGGCAATGGCGATGTTATCGAACCCGAAGATAATCTTGTAGCGATTGGTTCGGGCGGATCCTTTGCTCAATCCGCCGCGACAGCTTTGCTACACAACACAGAGATGTGCGCACGCGATATCGTTGAAAAAAGCCTCCATATCGCTGCAGATATCTGCGTCTATACCAACCACAACTTGACCATCGAAACCCTCGATATTGAGCCTTAAGGATTTTGCATGTCGACCATGACCCCACGTGAGATCACCCACGAACTCGATCGCCATATCATTGGCCAAAATGATGCCAAACGCGCCGTTGCTATTGCGCTTCGAAATCGCTGGCGTCGCATGCAGCTTGACGAAGATCTGCGCCAAGAAGTTACCCCCAAAAACATTCTGATGATTGGCCCAACGGGTGTCGGTAAAACAGAAATTGCCCGCCGTTTAGCAAAACTTGCTAACGCGCCTTTCATTAAAGTCGAAGCAACCAAATTTACTGAGGTTGGCTATGTCGGTCGCGATGTCGAATCCATCGTACGTGACCTTGTCGAAGTCTCTATCAAAATGTTGCGCGAGCAAGAAATGGAAAAAGTACGAGAGCGTGCAGCTGATGCCGCTGAAGAGCGTATTCTTGATGCCTTGTTACCACCCGCACGCGATAGCAGTCCCGAGGAAAAAGAAAACTCCACCCGTCAGTTATTTCGCAAACAATTACGGGAAGGCAAGCTAGATGATAAAGACGTCGAAATTAATGTCACAACTGATCAAGTCGGCGTTGAAATCATGGCTCCACCAGGCATGGAAGAGATGACAT
>JALRIU010000315.1 GCA_023255355.1 Pseudomonadales bacterium
TACACCCGTCTGTACAACAAACCAGCTAGAGCAATGTTCTACCGAACATATCATTAATGCCTATGACAACGTCATTTTGTATACAGACTTTTTCTTGAATGAAGTTATCGAAATGCTTAAACAATATGATGGTGAATATGAAACTGCGATGTTTTACGCAGGGGATCATGGCGAATCGCTAGGCGAAAACAATCTCTATCTACATGGCTTACCCTATGCCTTTGCCCCCGATGAACAAAAACATGTACCTATGTTATTGTGGCTTGGTGATAGTTTAGCGCGTTTTTATGATAGTGCGGCCATTGCCAGAGCCACTGAAAAAAATACCAACCACGATGTTATATCGCACACCATATTAGGGCTCTTACAAGTCGATACCAAAGACTACCGTCCAGAGTGGGACCTCTTAAAAGAAGCAAGGTCTAAATGAACCCTTTAAAGAGCTTATTAATAACCCTCATTCTATTGGTATTCTTTATAGATATCTTTGAATTTACTGCCATCGATATGTGGTTTGAAACATTGATGAGGGATCATGGCCATTGGTTGCTTGGGCGCAATGATGAGCCATGGCGGTTTATTTTTTATGATGGGATTAAAAAGTTATTTGGTGTCGTAGCATTGCTACTCCTGCTGACATTGTTATTTCTGCGCAATAAAATAAATTTTATAAACACGCATCAACGCGGCCTTTGGGTTGTCATGATAACCATGGTTGCGGTGCCATTGTTGGTTAACTTCTTAAAGTGGTATACCGACATCCCTTGTCCGCGAGATATTATAGAGTTTGGTGGTGATGCACCGCATATCTCTCTGTTTACCCATTATCCAGATTGGTTTCTTCATGAGTCGAGTTTGCGTTGCTATCCAGCGGGGCATGCCAGTGGTGGCTTTGCTTTGATGTCATTATATTTTGCGTTTGAAAGGCCAACCTGGCGTCGGCGCGGTCTAATCTTAGGATTAACCCTTGGTTGGGTAATTGGCTTTTATAAGATGATGATCGGTGATCATTTTCTTAGCCACACGGTCATTAGCATGATGGTTGCTTGGGTAGTCGCTTGCCTTGCGGCCTACCTCATTAAATACAATCCGCTTATAGCAACAAAAGACTAGTTGTGTCTTAGTAATTGCAGCCCTTTAGATAATTTTCGTAAGTGTTCATCGACGGCCGGCCCTTTCAGCTTCGAAACCCCAACCGCTAACACATCAACCACGGCCATATGCACGATGCGTGAAGGCAGAGGTGTATAGGTATCCTCGTTGTCTTGCATGACATCAATATGAATTGGGACATCGGCTTGTTGGCTAACCGGGGAGCTGCGCGGCGCAAGTGTGATGATGGTTGCCCCTGAGTTGCGCGCCATTTGTAGGGCATCGACCAAGTTTTGAGTTCGGCCAGATTGAGAAATGGCTACCACGACATCATCTGCTTGTAACGACATCGCTGACATCGCTTGGATATGTGGATCTGAATAAGATGCAGAGGCGATCTGCAAGCGGAAGAATTTATGTTGGGCGTCCATGGATACCGATGCAGAGGCTCCAAACCCATAAAACTCAACTCGTCTTGCCTCGGCTAGACAGGTCACTGCTTTTTCTATGGCGCTATAATCGAGCGCTTTGCGAACAGCGGTTAAGGTATTGGTGGTGGTTTCAAACACGGTCTCACAGTAATCCGCCGTCGTCGCATTGACGGGCACATTAAAGCGGTTAAACGATGGTTTTGCAGCCAGTAACTGTGCTAATTGCAGTTTAAATGCTTGAAATGAATCGCATTGAATGGCGCGACAAAATCGAACCACTGTAGGCTCGCTGACATGAGCTTCAGAAGCAAGATCCACAATCCGCATGTGAATGACTTCGTCTGGGTATTTAAGTACAAACTTAGCTACGCTTCTTTCAGAACGTCGCATGTTATCCATATTACGATTAATGGAATCAATAATGTCGTCGTTCACTGCGTTCTCCTTTTTCTTTGACCTTATAATAAAGCAAGAATTGATAAAGTAAACGTATAACTAGCGGTGCGCTGCGTGGTGGTTCTTGTTAGAATGCTGCGATGGACGTATCTCATATTTTAAATAACTTAAATGATGCTCAGCGAGACGCTGTTACAGCGCCGCTGGGTAATATGTTAGTACTCGCTGGTGCCGGTTCTGGTAAAACACGTGTGCTCGTGCATCGCATCGCCTGGTTGATTGCTGCCGAAGGGTTGTCTGCCCATCAGGTGATGGCGGTAACCTTTACTAATAAAGCAGCCCGTGAAATGCGCGGTCGCTTAGAAGAACTGCTAGGTTACGCTAATCGCAACATGTGGGTCGGCACCTTTCACGGTTTAGCTCATCGCTTGTTAAAAATGCATTGGCGCGAAGCAAAACTTAATGAAAACTTTCAAATTCTAGATGCCGACGATCAATTGCGCTTGGTAAAACGTATTGCCAAACAATTAGATCTTGATGAAAGTCACTGGCCGGCTCGGCAAATTGTAGGCTTTATCAATGCACAAAAGGACGAAGGTCGTCGTGCGGCGCACATCGATCCCGGGCAAGGCGATCTCTATCAGCGCACCATGCTCCGTGCATACACCGCGTATGAAGAAGCCTGCGAGCGCAGCGGTATTGTGGACTTTGCTGAGCTGCTACTGCGCGCCCATGAATTATGGTTATACCACCCAGAGTTGTTGCAGCTTTATCGACAACGATTTGGCCATATTCTCGTTGACGAATTTCAGGACACCAACACGATTCAATACGCTTGGCTGAGAGTGCTGGCCGGCGATGTGGTGAGTATCACAGCGGTCGGTGATGACGATCAATCTATTTACGGTTGGCGTGGCGCCAAAATTGAAAATATACAACAATTTAGTCGCGACTTTAGCGAGCCGCGGATGGTAAGACTTGAGCAAAACTATCGCTCTACTGCAAATATTTTGAATGCCGCCAACGCGGTGATTTCGCACAACTCGGATCGTCTTGGTAAAGAATTGTGGACTGAAGGTCTCGAGGGCGAAAAAATTGATTTTTATGCGGGGTTCAACGAACAGGATGAGGCCCGCTTTGTTGTCGATGAAATCCAAAAACACGTTAACAATGGTATGGCTCGCACTGAATTAGCCATACTCTACCGTTCTAACGCCCAGTCACGGGTCATGGAAGAAGCCCTTATCCGTGCCGGTGTACCCTACCGTATTTATGGCGGCCAACGTTTTTATGATCGTCTAGAAATTAAGAATGCGCTTGCCTACATGCGGTTATTAAATAACCGACACGACGATGCTGCAATTGAGCGAGTGATCAATACCCCGGTTAGAGGTATTGGGGCAAAAACAGTAGAAACCATGCGCGAATATGCCCGGGACCATGGCTGCTCTATGTGGCATGCCGGCTCATCACTTATCGTGAATAAACACTTACCCAATCGTGCGGCTTCATGTCTTGAGGATTTTTATAACCTTATTGAAAAGCTAGATAATGACACAACAGAATTGGATTTAGCGGATATTGCTGACCATGTCATTACCGTTAGCGGACTGATTGAGCATCACAAAAAAGAAAAAGGCGAAAAGGGTCAGGCAAGAGTTGAGAACCTTGAGGAATTAGTGTCGGCCTGCAAGGTATTTGAGCCAGCTGAAGACAGTGAAGAAGAACGATCATTACTCGCTGAGTTTTTAGATACCGCCGCCTTGGATGCTGGCGAGGCGCAGGCCGATGAGTTTGAAGACAGCGTGCAATTGATGACACTCCACTCGGCCAAAGGCCTCGAGTTTCATACCGTTTTTATGGTCGGTGTTGAAGAGGGTTTATTTCCTCACAAAATGTCGATTTCAGAGCCAGGTCGTTTAGAGGAAGAGCGACGCCTTTGCTATGTCGGAATTACACGAGCTATGCATAAACTTTATATCACGATCGCTGAGTCAAGGCGCATGCATGGTAGCGAAACATACAACACACCATCTCGTTTTGTGAAAGAAATTCCGGTTGAATACCTCAACGAGATTCGAATGCAGGCTAAGGTCTCACGGCCTATGAGCTTTGGTCGAGCAGCCCCATCGTCCGCATCGTTTGATAACTATGCGATCCCAGAGACAGGTATCGCATTGGGACAACGGGTTATTCACTCTATTTTTGGTGAGGGCGTTGTCTTAAACTTCGAAGGTCAGGGTAAAAGCGCTCGTGTACAAGTTAATTTTGATAACCAAGGCAGCAAGTGGTTGGTGCTTGCATACGCTAATTTACAGGTAATTTAATAATGACAACGCCGCTCTCGCCTTCACGCTTTAATCACTACCCTGCTGTGGTCATTGGTTTGTTGGCTATTATCGTTTTACTCATAGCTAACTTGGTCATGGATAAAGCCGAAAATTACCAAGCTTTACGCCACCAACGGCGGAGGCGTGGTAGTGGACTGGTGCGTCTATACCGATTTCATTCCATACTCCATCGACATTGATTGGCAGATCGAAACCACGGGGACCGATACCGCGATCAACTTTTTTACCAACTATTGCTTTTAAAATTGGATTGAGCTTTCTAACACTTGATCTAACATTATTATTAATAGATCTCACTGTATTTTCTCTACTAGGATTTGTTTTCTTTTTTTTACTCATTAATCTTTTTTAGCCTCTGCTGGTTTTGCTTTTTTATCTGCAGGTGTATGTCCAAAGAAAGTTCTTGTTGGAGCAAAT
>JALRIU010000149.1 GCA_023255355.1 Pseudomonadales bacterium
CGCGCGCGCGTTGTTCCATTGCGCAATATGGGTGCGGCACTGTCGCCATTTAATGCCTTTTTGATTATGCAGGGACTTGAGACTTTAGCGCTGCGTATGGACCGTCATGTTGAAAATGCTATGTCTGTTGCTGCATTTCTAAACAACCATGAGTTGGTATCCTGGGTTAACTACGCGGGACTAGAAAGCAGTAAATACTTTGAACTGGCACAGCGTATTAGTTCTGGCAAACCATCTTCAATTATTAGCTTTGGCATCAAGGGTGGCCAAGAAGCTGGCGCAAAATTTATTGACGCACTTACTATGGTAAAGCGGCTGGTAAATATTGGTGATGCTAAATCACTGGCATGCCATCCGGCCAGCACCACTCATCGACAACTAAATGACGAGGAAATGGCTCGCGCTGGCGTAAGTGCAGATCTGGTGAGACTGTCTGTCGGTATCGAGCATATCGATGATATTTTGCAGGATATTGGTCAAGCCCTGAATGCAGCAGGCTAACTAGCAAAAACCCGCTAGCGGCTCTGCTAGCGGGTTTTTATTGGAAAGTCTCAGCCTAGCGTCAACAAAAAGCGCTCAGTAGAGCCTGATTTATCACCTACTTTTTCACGACGAATAATGATCTTCTCGCCATAATGGCTGGCGCAGCCCTGAATCAACCCCTCGGCAATATCACCCATGCAGCGCGGTGATTCATAAACAAGTTCCATCGTGGTGTCTGTATAACGTTCACATTTTAACTTAGGTGGCGCTGCGCCCGGGTAGAGTTTGCGTACCTCGGCATGGATAAATCCATCCACTCTTTTCAACAATTCAAAAGAACTCTTTAAACCTTCAATCCACTGCGGATAGGCTGCAATTAGCTCGGCAAATAAGTAAATCCCGAACGTTTTCGTCAGATTCTCTGTTGAGATATTGGTTTTTTTGCTGAGCACCACAATCATATCGATGAGTTCGGTGTGGCTATAGGTGCCGACCGTGGTGTAAATGCCACCACTGGGAAGCTTCGCTTCTTCGATCACAGACTCAACCATATCGAGTCCGTAGCGCTCTTCAATGAGGTACAAAAAAGATGTGAACACCATTCCTTTCACAAAAGGCTCCCCTATTAACACTGATAATTCAACAATGAGTAATAGTCTAGCACACAAAAAGACCTGCGAAGGGGAATTGACTTTTGCTAGGAAAAACAGGGATGAAGCTCAACCCACGCCTGTGTTAGTGCGTGGGCTGGCTCTTCTTGAGGGGATGCTACTTGCGCCGAACAACCTGATAATTACGGCTGAAGTACTTTACTGGAACGCTCCAAATATGCACGAGTCTTGAGAAGGGAAAGAGCATAAAGATTGCCATACCGAGTAAGATATGCAGCTTATAGATCCAATGAACACCAACCATGCTGGCTGCTGCAGTTGTCGGCTGGAATGTCACGATACTTTGTGCCCAAGTCATCATCTTCAGCATCTCTGCACCATCGAGGTGCCCTGCCGATACAACGATTGAACTCAGCCCAAGCACCAGCTGAACGAACAGCAACAGTAAGATGGTGATGTAATTATTATCAGATACGAAGGTCCAGTAGGAGGCCCTGGTATGAGAGAAATGCTTTCAACAACAGGTGCTATTTATGGACAAGGGAAAGGGGAGAAAGTAGCCTTAATTACCGATGGTAGGTTCT
>JALRIU010000286.1 GCA_023255355.1 Pseudomonadales bacterium
GATCGATTTCTAATGAAACCACTTTAGCACCCTCGCGCACATAGGCACGCAAGGTAGAAGCGCCTATGCCACGACCACCCCCGGTGATGATGATACGTTTTCCTGTTACGTCCATTTGTACTCCTTACAATAAGCTGCCGGCATCAACCGACCAGATTTGGCCTGTCACAAAACTCGCTTTATCCGATACTAAATATGCGACAAGACCCGATATTTCTTGTGGAGTCGCGAAAGGTTTTCCCAAGAGAGTTTTGCGCTGCCGCATCGCCCGGTCTTCTGGGCTAAGACTGGCGGCATAACTTGTGAAAAAATCATTATCAGGATGAAAGCGACTGCCCCTACTAAATTCGTCAGGAGATTGGCCAAAAGTTGCATAGGGCGCGACTGCATTTACTCGGACCCCGTGTTGGCCAACCTCTTTGGCTAATACCTTAGTAAAGCTATGTACAGCACCCTTCATCGCTGAATAAACCGGCAGCATGTAATCACCGACTAATCCAGCGGTAGATCCTATATTGACGATTGCGCCATGTTTTTGCTCGATCATCAAGGGTAAAACAGCATGCGTCATACGCAATACAGTACCAAAGTTTAAGTCAATATCGCCGGTCCATTTATCGGGGTCTGAATTCACAAAAAAACCTTGATCGATGTTACCCCCGAGGGCATTGACTAATATATCCACAGATCCAAACTTCGATGCAGCAGCTAAAATTTTCTGAGGCGAGGATGCTTCAAGCAGATCTGCCATAACAAATATAGCCTGCCCTCCCTCAGCCTCAATAGCATCAATTAAGCTTTGACCTGCAACAGAATCACGCCCCACAGCGATGACAGTGGCGTCCTCACGGGCAAGTTCCATGGCGATCGCACGGCCAATGTTTGCAGTCGCTGCCGTGACAACGGCAACTTTTCCATGTATCTGTAAATCCATCTTAACCCCAGCTCAAAGTAAAACTAGAACATTCTTAGATAACAATAAAAATCATTAAGAAGTAGTGGAACATTATGAAATGGGTACATCAATCTTACATGAAGGAATTGTTTAAACTCTTCGATCATTTTGGCGTCATTAAAAAAAACAACTCCCAAATAGAAAAATCAAAGATTGTTTATAACGATGATTCTTTTTATTGTTAAGTAAAACGGTGGAGATGAAAACATGAAAACAGCGGTGCTTTACGATCAGATGGATTTGCGGTTGGAGGACGCTGCCATTCCCTCCATTGGGGATAAAGATATATTGGTAAAGGTGCATAGCTCGGGTATTTGCGGGACTGATCTTCACTTTTTACGCATGGGGCCTCGATATCCTGGCAAACCGATGCCTCTGGGTCACGAATGGGCAGGAGAGATTATTCAAAAAGGTCAACAAGTCACCAAGTTTTCAATCGGCGATCGAGTGGCCTATAACTCTAACAACAGCCCTGCAGATATGGGCCGTGGTGGCGAGTGCGGAGGTCTTTCCCATTTTGTTGCCTTGCGCAATATTGATGACCACCCACAATCCCTCTGCCGAATTCCACCCAACATGAGCAACGATCACGCCGCATTAGTTGAACCGATTTCGGTGGGAACCCATGCAGTCAATCGTGCCAAATTATCTAAAGGTGAAACGGTCACTGTATTTGGCGCTGGTCCCATTGGCCTAGGGATTATCATGACCTTAAAAAGTCGAGGTTTTGACGACGTTATCGTGTTTGAACTTTCCCCCCTTCGTAGGCAACTAGCACTTGAACTTGGTGCCGCACAAGTTTATGACCCACAGGTAGATAAGCCTTCAGATATACTGGGAGCTTTGCGTGGCCATGGCAGTATTTGGGGTATACCCCATCCAAAAACAGATGTTTATTTTGAAGCCACAGGCGCTGCCGGTTTATTAGCGGACATTACTCGTTTTTGTAATAAAGGTAGCCGTATCATCACAATCGCCGTACACAGACAACCGCTTGAACTCGATGGCACTCGATTAATGAGTAAAGAAATTAGCCTCATCGGTGCCTCTGGTTATCCGAGCGAATTCCCAGAAATAATGTCTAGCATTGCCGAGGGGAGCATAAAACCTGAACGCATGATTACGCATCGTTTTAATGCCGAGGATTTTGCGGAGGCTTTTCAAACGGCGGACACGGCATCGTTAGCAGCCAAAGTCATTATTCACTTTGATTAACCACGTTCTTTACTGTTTTAAAAGTCTATTGAGGACGATACCAAATGGGGGAGCTATATGCCCGTTCTTGAATAAGATCTGGCACACTCATCGGATGTTCTACATTATATTTTTTCGCATCGTAAGTGGACCAACGCGGGCTTGGCATTTCTAATACACGTACGTAATACATGGCAGGCAAACGAGGGTCGAATTCAGGGTCTTCCCATATTTGATTGAACGCCGACGTGCCATTTTCATCAATGACAACGTCATAAACTCGTTCTTGCGATTCACCCTGTGTATTGATCCAGCCTTTTACAACTTGAACTCTTTGCAGCAAATTTCCATCGGGATCCTGCTGAGCTAAAATTTTAATTGTCGGCGAAACAGACCCTTGGCGTGGAGGCAAATCGCTTCCCATTGGCACCGACGCAGTCAATGAGGCCTCCCATCCTGCATTCAACTTTAGCTTTATTCTTGGCCCAGTTGTGGCATACACCTCTCTTTTAGCGATAGCATCAAACAATGCTTCACGACTATTTTCAGGTGCCCAAACCGCCGTTAACCCCTGAGCACCTAACAAGACATTATCATCAAACTGACCGCCCATTTTGGTGAACATACGTTCAGCAGATGGTTCAGACCCAGCGAACTTTCCATAAAAGTTATCCTCCTCCACTGTAGCTAAACCTGTATGTATGTCAGTACCGCCCACCATAGCGAATTTAAAGGGGTTTACTCCCAAAGATTGCTCTAATGCAAGCCCGTCAACGAGCGCATTACGGGCATATTCGTAACGCAACATATGGTCTTCTTT
>JALRIU010000288.1 GCA_023255355.1 Pseudomonadales bacterium
CCAAGGCAATAGCTGCGATAGCAGCTTTTTGCAAAAACTTCGGTGTAGTAAACTCATTGCTACTGTGTGCAACGGCTTGTTCGTAATAAGACAAAGCCTGCCAACATCTCGGCGACTAGGGCGGCAAAACCAATAACTCAGATCGAGGTGGCCGGCGAGGGCCAGTCACCAACCGGTGTTGGGGAATTCGACCGCGTGCTTGGCGGCATAACATGCTAATCCACCCCAGCCAGTCCCAATTTCTACTAAATGATCAGCGCTGCAAAGGTCGAGCTCTTCACAGATAACTTTCATTTTGTGTTCTTGTGCTTCCGCAAGACTTGCCTGTTCGCTGGGGTAAATGGCAGACGAATACTGCATATGAGGATCTAAAAATAGCTCGTACATGTCATTACCGAGATCATAGTGAGCTGCAATATTGGTGCGACTGCCTTGCTTGGTGTTTCGATTACGCCAGTGCAGAAGTTTCTCAGCTGGGTAACGAAGCCAGCTAAAACCTGCTTCGAGCTTATCAACAATACTCAAGGCGCGGGCAAATATACGAATGACATTAGTGAGGTTATCACAGCGCCATTTACCTTCAACAAAGGCCTCTGCGGCGCCAATGCTACCGCCACTCAAAACAGACCAGTAAAACCCGCTATCTTCAATGAAGATATGAGCATGTAAGTCGTGTTCGCTGTTACCAAACGTTTGTTTCAAACCGTTTTCGTGTAAGGTGATGGCTCCGTGTTCTATTTGATCAAGAACGGCAAGGACCTTGTTCTTGGCGAAGCTGTGAAACCAACTGAGTTCTGAGTTATTTGCGGCTATTTCCATGATTATTATCTCCCCGGGTGCGGTACAAATGGGATGGCTTTTATAAATAGTTTGAGCGCTTGCCAATAGATACCTTTCATGATGCTAAAGGTCATCGCTGGCCATTGCCAAAGGGTTTTGCGAAGATTGGTCTGACTCCATTCGCGGTGTTCAAGGGTCATGGTCGCGTCGAATAATTTATCGTCGCGCCAATTTTCGATGTGGACACTTAAGTGCTTATCAGGGGCTTTTACAAACCACCGATATTGCATGTTTAAGTCCATAAATGGTGACACATGAAAGGCTTTGTCGTGACTGTAACCTGCTGAGGCTAGTGGTACTAGGTAGCAATGTTTCTCTCCCCAGGGGGTATTGTTAACTTCAGCAAGCATATGGCTTGTGTTGCCAGCGGTTTGACAAAAGTAAAAGTTAACAGGACTGAAATACAGCCCTAAACAGCGTGCTTGGCATACCATGGTGACACGATCAATCTCTTTAGGACCGCCGAGTTTAATGACTTCATCAATAACGGCTTGTTTAAGATTTGCTGTTTTGTCGTGTAAGTAATCGCTGCGTTTGAGTCTTAACAATGCCCAGTGAGACGCACTGAATAATTTAGAACTCTTTTCAAGTTGGTCGATCTCGTCGAGATCAATCGCCAGCATATAGATCGGGTAGCTAAAGTCGTGGGACTTTGGACTGAAACGACGATGGCGAACAGTGCCTTGGTAAATCGCACTCCTCATAGAGAAATACCAAAACGTGAAGCTATGTCGACAGCACTTCGTAAGCCATCCTCGTGGAAACCGTTATACCAATAGGCACCGCAGAAATGAGTTCGGTTTTTGCCGCAGATTGTATTACGTTGGTGCTGTGCGTCGATCATTTGCCCATTCATTACGGGGTGGGCGTAGCTATATCGGCCAATAATTTTAGCCGGATTGATCATTTCTGTTTTATTTAGGGTGACGCAGAACGTTTCTGGCGAATTTATACCCTGCAATATATTCATGTTGTAAGTCACCGAAGGAGGTGAGTTGATATCACCTGCTAAAGAATAATTCCAACTCGCCCACGCTGCTCGACGTTTAGGGAGCATGGCAATATCGGTGTGTAATACAACGTCGTTGGCGCGGTATTGCATGTTACCCAAAATGGCGGTTTCATCTGCGGTTGCATCTTGTAATATGGCTAAAGCCTGATCTGAATGGCAGGCAATCACAACATCATCAAACAATTCCAGGCCTTGAGCACTATCAACTTCAACACCCGTTGTTGTGCGTTTAATAGACTTGACTGGACACGAAGTTCGCACCTCTTGAACGTCCGCCAGCAGCAATGGGATATAACTGTGACTGCCGCCGGGAATGACATACCACTGAGGTCGATTATTGACTTCGAGCAAGCCGTGGTTGATAAAAAACTGTAAGAAAAACTTCAACGGCATGTCACGTGCGTCATTGACTGACGAGGACCAAATTGCAGCGACCATCGGTAGGATATAGTGATGACAAAAATACGTGTTAAAACCATGCTTATCGAGAAATTCGCCTAGGGTGCCATTATACTCAAGGGCTGTATTCGCATCTTTAGCTAGGCCGTTAAAGCGAACAATACTATAAAGAAAGTGATAAAAACGTGGATTGAGTAAGTTGCGACGTTGTGCAAATAGACTCATCAAGTTATTGCCGTTGTATTCCAAGCCGTTAGGGCTATGGCAAACACTGAAACTCATTTCTGTAGCCTGCTTTTTCAAGCCAATTTGATCGAGAAGTTTCAGGAAGTTTGGATAAGTACGATTGTTAAAAACAATAAAGCCGGTATCAACAGAATATTGTCCGCTACGAACATTAACAGTCTTTGTGGCTGTGTGACCGCCTATGCGATCATCAGCCTCAATGAGGGTGACATGGTGTTTGCGGCTAAGTAAATACGCTGCTGCCATGCCAGAAATGCCACTGCCTACTACAGCGATACGTTTCATGCATTTTCCTTTGTTTGAATTATTTGTATCCAGCGTCGTGGTAACCACTGTAACATCTTTAGCCCAAAGATAAACCAAGGGGTGAAACTAATAATGGGTTTTTGTTTGGCAAGTCCTTTGCGAATGTATTGGCTGGCTTGCTGTGTGTTGATGCTGCCAGGCATAGCAAAGGTATTTTTTTTAGTTAGCGGAGTGTCTACAAAGCATGGCTTGATGTTGCAAACCGCAATTTTGTGTCGATACAGGTCGACAGCCATGCACTCTGCCAAATAATCGATACCTGCTTTACTAGCACCATATGCTTCGGCACGAGCAAAGGGCAGCATGGTGGCAGAAGAGCTCATAAAAGCCAGTGTGCCACCCGCACTAAGTTTGTTTAGAAAACCCTCCAAGCAGTAGGCTGTGCCGATTAAATTGGTTTGCACAACACGGCTGAACAGGTCGCTGTCAAAATTCATTACATCATCGATGTACTCACACGAGCCAGCGTTTAAGATCAGGGTTTTTAGGTCGCCTACATCGCAGGCAGCGGATAAAACAGATTGCTTGTTAGTGGTATCAAAGCACAACGTTTGAATTGATGTGCCGGCAAAATTAGCGTCTAGTTTTTCCTGCGAGCGGCCGCAAGCAATAACTTGGTGACCCTCGCGAGCGTAATCAAAGGCAAGTTGTAATCCAATCCCGGAGCTGGCACCGGTAATCAGAATACTGCTCATGGATTAAGTGCGCCTTTAATCTTGCGAATAATACTGCCAAGCAGGGGTATGTGTTCATAAATCATGGCGCCGAAATCAAAATGATCTCGATGATAGGTGATTTTGTCGTCAAAACGAAGCTGACTCATGCCAGGCACTTGGTATACTTTGCCACCATTGAGTTTTGGGTGAGCGCAGTGCATTGTCCAGCTAACCGCCGCTGCATTATCTTGCTCAAAGATGTCATGAATTTCAAAACGGCAGTGGGTAACATTGGCCATGACATTATCGAAATAAGAGACCAGGTTGTCTAATCCCTTGATGTGGTGTGCAGCATCAATAAATTCAACGTCAGAGCCATAGACCGAATCGATAATCTGCATGTTTCGACCTGCGAGATCTTGGCTGTACAAATCAATGAATTTTGCGAGAGGACCCTGCATATAAAACCTCGTGTTATTTTTATTGTTTTACGCTCAGGGGTAGTATCTGGATCTAAAAATGTAGCTTAGCCTCAAATTATTTGAGGCTATTCTTATGCGGGATGGATTCTAAGTATAGGTTTCATCAACCAACCAAGGATACCAGGTAGTTCAATCGGCGCTTCAAGCGCGGTGAGGCACACGCAATCTTTGTATTTGGCGCCGACCGGATGGTGAATATCACCGGCTTCTTTAAGAATAAAATCACCTTCGTTGTAGACGCCATTTTCATCTGAAAAGCTGCCACTTAAAACCACGGTATATTCTTTGCCACCGTGATTATGGATTGGTGTAACACCACCAGCTTTGATGCGATGCAGGGCGACTTCAAATTTGTTTTGGCCTGTAAAAAGTCTAGCAACTTTGAGCGAACTAGATACATTACGCCAGCGAGGTTTGTGATCTTCATTACTTAGTAATTTCTCGACCACATGAGGATATATCCCGTGCTTAGCTGCGGTGCTTGCAGAGGCAGTATGTGTGTCACCGACTTCATATTCTTGAGAGCTATCGATGCGTGCAAATAATTTGTCCAAGGCATCGTGTTCAAGAGTTACTGGTGCACCTTTAGAAAATACCTCAGAGCCAAGTTCTGTTAGTTGGTTGACACGCGAACGACAACGTTCGCAAAAGTGTAAGTGTGCAGATATGCACATGGCAGGCGCATCATCAAGTCTACCGCTCGAAAAATCGAGGAGCATATCGTCTTGGGGATGAAAACTAACCGAGCTGTTCATTTGTTTACCATTAACTGCAATTTATCAAGTGCACGTCTAACGCGCGATTTAACTGTACCTAGGGGAAGATCCATGTCTTCGGCAACCTCTGACTGGCTTTTACCTTCTAGATAGATTTTTCTCAGCACATCACCCTGTTCAGGGGGGAGTTGGCTAAGACCTTCGTGAATAGTTTGTTTCGTGCGTTGACGAACTAGTTCAGAAATTGGGGTTTCTTCATCGACCGGGTGCCAGTAGTCCTCATTGTCGAGGCTTTGGGTGGCCTGGCGATTAACACGACGCAACATGTCAATTTTGGTATTACGCGCCATGGTGTAGATCCAGGTGGTCGCAGCTGACTTATTTGGGTTAAAGCTATCGGCTTTGTTCCAAACTTTAATCATGACTTCTTGCACGAGTTCATCTGATAACTGTACGGAATCAGAATCGACATTTTCGAAACGTGCAAAACCTTTTATTAAAGGTCCAAAATGTTGGAAAATTTCTGCAAAAGCCTTCCTATCACGGTGCTCTGCGACGCGAATTAAACGAAGTGTCCATTCGTCATCTCTTTTGCCTGTAGGGGTATCCTGCGATTGCAACGGTTTAATCCTTTGAGCATTCTTGCGCATGTTGGAATTTAGTATTGCGTTCACTTTATACCTATTAGTTAGATTATTCAAAATTTATACGTAAAAAGTATGTAACTAGATCCAATCGATTTATTATTTTTTGAACCACCAACGGGGCAGAAGGTGTTGAATTTCAGCATGTCGAATACGGGGGTCGATAAGTTCGATAATGCCCTTGTCTTGAGGGCTTCTAATCAAGCGACCAGCGGCTTGGATCAATTTGCGCACTGCAGGATAGGTATAGGTGTACTGATAGCCATCTCCAAATTTATCTTGCATGGCTTGCGCTAGGTGTTGGTGATAATTATCGAAGGGGGGTAATCCTAAGCTGATAACATATACACCAATTAATTGTTCACCGGGTAGATCGATACCTTCTCCAAATATTCCGCCCATAACGGCCATGCCGATATGGTTTTTCCCTTGTTTAAATGCGTCTATGAATCGTTGCCGGGCGCTCTCTTCCATGCGTGATTCTTGAATAACAACGGGGATGGATATGGGGAGTTCGGCTTCGATCAATTTGAGGTAGGCAAAACTTGGGAAAAAA
>JALRIU010000345.1 GCA_023255355.1 Pseudomonadales bacterium
GGGGCCGTCTGGTTCTGGAAAATCCACATTGTTGCGAATGATAGCCGGATTGGAAACAATTGATGATGGTAGTTTATTCATTGGTGGAGAGCAAAGTCATCATTTAGCGCCGGGCCAACGAAATGTCGCGATGGTGTTTCAGAATTACGCTCTTTATCCACATATGACAGTACGTGAAAATATGGAGTTTGGCTTAAAAAATATTAAACTATCCAATGATGAAATCAATCAAAGAGTACTAAATGCTGCGCGCATCCTCGAAATGGATGCGCTGTTAGATCGGCGTCCATCACAACTCTCAGGCGGTCAAAGACAAAGGGTTGCAATTGGGCGAGCCATTGTAAAAAAACCTGCTGCTTTTTTATTTGATGAACCACTGTCAAATCTAGACGCAGCTTTGCGGGTTAGAACTCGTGTTGAGCTTTCTCAACTTCATCAGACGGTGAAGAGTACCATGATTTATGTTACTCATGATCAAACGGAAGCGATGACGCTAGGTGAAAGAATTGTCATTTTAAATGAGTGTCGTATTGAGCAAATAGGGACGCCTATGGAAATATACACGACACCAAGAACTCGATTTGTCGCTGGTTTCATCGGAAGCCCAAGCATGAACATATTCCCCGTGGAATTGACGAGGGCAAAAAATAAACTTGAAGCGAAGCTTCCCGATGGCAACAAAATCTCAATAGCACACGACACTCTAGTAAGCGGTGAATATGATCTAGGTATAAGGCCAGAGGCTGTTTCTATTACTTCGGAGGGTGCAGATTGCAAAGCTATTGTTAGAGTTGTGGAGCGTTTGGGTGATCGTACTTTAGTATATGCTGAGCTCACTGACGGTTCGCAAATTATAGCACAAGACTTGGGTACTTCCACCATAGTGGTCGGCGACAGAGTGCATCTAGCTTTCGACAGTCGAAGAATTCACCTCTTTAACAAAAATGGAATAAACGTTCTGCTCCCTTAAAAAGGAAACTAAGTCATTCAAAAAATAGGTATTTTACATGACAAGTATGATATCAAATGAAAGCGTTTTTGGTACTGCTCCGGATGGATCAAAAGTATTTCGCTATGTGATTTCAAATGGGGGAACGACTGCTTCAATATTGACTTGGGGCGCCACTTTGCAAGATTTTCGCCTCAATAGTGTAGATTATTCTTTGGTTTTAGGTGGTGAGCGTTTCGAAGACTATCTTGAGAAATATAAATACTTTGGCGCAATAGTGGGTAGAGTTGCCAATCGTATTTCATGTGGAAGTGCTGAATTGTTGGGCAAAATTCTCACGCTTGATAAAAATGAGGGTGGCAAGACTTTTTTGCATGGCGGTCATACAGGATCAGGGGAGCAAAATTGGAAACTAGAATTTGCAGATGATACCAGTTGCAAGTTATCTTTACGTTTGAATGATGGCGATGCAGGTTTTCCAGGAAATTTGATCTTAACTGCAAATTATTTTGTAGATGACGCTGGTGCTTTAAATCTTAAGATTGAAGGAACAACTGATGCGATAACTTTTTGTAGTCCAGCACATCATTCTTATTGGAATTTGTCTAACGAACCTGATGTTTCCAAACATGTTTTATGGATAGACGCAGACAATTATCTGCCGATAGACGCTGATAAAATACCACTCGGAGCACAAAAAAAAGTTTCAGGTTCTAGGTTTGACTTTAGATACGGTCGTATTTTGAAGCAAAAAAACGATGAAGTTTTGGACCATAATTTTTGCTTAAACACTGGCAAAAAATTTCGGCGAGTATGTGTGCTCTCTGCTAAGGACTTGCAGCTACAACTAGAAACAGATGCGGTGGGATTACAAGTTTACGATGGCGACCATCTCGATATCCGGGATAGTCTCACACACAGTGGGAAGCCATACCGACAAAACGCAGGTCTGGCGATAGAACCACAAAATTGGCCCGATGCCCCCAATAATTCGCATTTTCCAAGCATCATTTTAAAGCCTGGCGAGGTTTTCACTCAAAATTCGAAGTGGCACGTGACAAAAAAAGAGGCATGATATGAAATTTGTACCCGCAAAATGGCCCCGTAAACTGCGCAGCCAAGAGTGGTATGGCGGTACGTCTCGTGACACAATATACCACCGAGGCTGGTTGAAAAACCAAGGTTATCCTGATGATATGTTTGACGGACGTCCGATCATCGGCATTCTTAACACTTGGTCTGACTTGACGCCTTGCAATGGCCATCTGCGAGAATTGGCTGAAAAGGTAAAAGCAGGCGTTTGGGAAGCAGGTGGATTTCCTGTCGAGGTGCCAGTTTTTTCTGCGTCTGAGAACACATTTCGTCCAACAGCAATGATGTTTCGAAATTTGGCTGCCATGTCGATTGAAGAACAAATCCGTGGCCAGCCTATCGATGGTGCTGTGTTAATGGTCGGATGTGACAAAACTACACCATCACTTTTGATGGCTGCAGCTTCGACTAATATCCCTTCAATTGTGGTAACTGGCGGTCCGATGCTTAATGGCATGTTCCAAGGTGAAGCAGTTGGCGCGGGTACGCATTTGTGGCGTTTCTCTGAGGCCGTTAAGGCGGGGGAGATGACGCAAGACGAATTTCTCAATGCCGAGGCGGCGGTAACGCGTTCATCTGGTACCTGTAACACAATGGGTACTGCATCTTCTATGGCCTCAATGGCTGAAAGCTTGGGGATGGCGCTGTCTGGTAATGCAGCGATCCCAGCTGTTGATGCCCGTCGTCGAGTAATGGCTCAATTGTCAGGCCGCCGAATTGTTCAAATGGTCAAGGATGACCTAAAGCCGTCCGATATTTTGACCCGAAAGGCGTTCCAAAATGCGATCCGCACGAATGGCGCTGTTGGAGGGTCGACGAATACAGTTGTCCATATGCTGGCGATAGCAGGGCGCGTGGGCATCAACCTTACTCTAGACGATTGGGACCTTTGCGGGCGCAACGTTCCAACAATTGTCAACTTGCAACCGTCTGGCAAATATTTAATGGAAGAATTCTTTTATTCAGGTGGATTACCCGTTGTGTTGAAACGCTTGGGGGACGCTGGATTGCTGCACAAAGACGCTCTGACTGTGTCAGGAAATCCGATCTGGAATGAAGTTTGTGATGTCAAATGTTGGAATGACGATGTCATACGAACCGTTGACAAGCCATTGACAGACCAAGGGGGTATTGCCGTACTCCGAGGTAATCTTGCGCCGAATGGTGCGGTTATAAAGCCCTCAGCAGCCACCAAAGAATTAATGAAGCACCGTGGTCGTGCAGTCGTCTTTGAGAATATTGACGATTATAAAATGCGTATTGAAGACGACGCATTGGACATCGATGAAACTTGCATCATGGTTTTAAAAAACTGTGGTCCAAAAGGCTATCCAGGCATGTCTGAGGTTGGCAATATGGGATTGCCGCCAAAGGTATTAAAAAAAGGCATAACTGACATGATACGTATTTCTGACGCAAGAATGTCAGGGACTGCTTATGGAACAGTCATCTTGCACACTGCTCCCGAGGCGGCCGCTGGTGGGCCACTCGCCGTTGTGCGTAATGGGGACATGATCGAAGTTGATGTCTTTTCTCGACGTCTACATTTGGATATTTCAGAAGCTGAGCTGGAGCAGCGTCTGTCAAATTGGCTGCCGACGCATGATAGTGCGGCTTCTGGGTATGCTTGGTTGCATCAAACGCATGTTGGGGGAGCAGACACAGGCGCGGATCTAGATTTCCTTAGGGGATGCCGTGGTAATGATGTGGGGAGAGATTCACATTGATGAATATTGCGTTGGTCGGCATCGGCAAAATTGCACGCGACCAACATATTCCCGCGATAAATAACTCTGAAACTTGGTCTCTGGCTGCCGCGGTATCGCGCAATGGGGCTGTTGATGGCATTGAAAACTATGTGGATTTTCATCACATGCTTGAGATACGCCAAGATATTCGGGTTGTTTCATTGACCATGCCGCCAGTGCCTCGGTTTGACTTTGCTATGGCCGCGTTGAACGCAGGGCGTCATGTGATGTTGGAAAAGCCTCCTGGTTCAACGGTATCTGAGTGTCAGGCGCTGCTGAATGCAGCCCATCAAAACCGTGTTAGCATTTATGCGACATGGCACTCTCGCATGGCTAAAATGGTACCTGCCGCCAAAGACTGGTTGTCTGGTAAAAAAATCAAACGCCTAGCGATCATATGGAAAGAGGACGTGCGTCGGTGGCACCCAAACCAAGATTGGATTTGGCAGGCCGGAGGATTAGGAGTGTTTGATCCAGGTATCAATGCTTTGTCCATTATGACTGAATTATTAGAAGACCCGGTGCATTTAAAGAGTGCGACCTTAGACATTCCAGAAAACAAGGATTGTCCCATCGCCGCCCACCTACGCTATGTTCATCCGCACGGTGGCGATGTGCACGCCGAATTGGATTGGAGGCAAACAGGTGATCAAATTTGGACAATTGAGATCGAAACTGATGATGGAAACCTAACCTTACTTGATGGCGGCGCACGAATGGTAATTAACGACGTTGAAACCACTTCTGACGACATACTGCTTAATGGGGAATACCCGCGGCTTTATGCAAAGTTTGCTGAACTCATCAATGGTGGCCAGAGTGAAATGGACTTAACCCCATTGCAACATGTTGCTGACGCTTTCTTACTTGGGCGACGCATGACTACCGAACCGTTTATTGAAAATTAGAAAGACGCGAAAATGACACATCCGATTACTGGTATTTTACCTGTTGTTCCCACCCCATTTCATGATGATGGATCACTTGATCTTGATGGTGTGCGCCGAGTTTTGGATTGCACAATAGACCAAGGCGTGGATGCGATTTGTATCTTGGCTAATTATTCAGAACAATTTGTTTTATCGGACCAGGAACGCCATGATGTAATGAAAGCATCATTGGAACATGTCGCAGGGCGCGTGCCAATGATCGTGACTGTCAGCCATTACTACACTGGCATTGTACAAGACCGTGCGAAAGCTGCGCAATCCATGGGGGCAGATATGGTCATGATGATGCCGCCCTACCATGGCGCGGGGCTTCGGGCGGACGACACAGGTGTGTTTGAACACTACCGTGCCGTATCGGATGCGATTTCGATCCCAATCATGGTCCAAGATGCCCCGATATCAGGGGTGCAATTGTCTGTGCCATTGCTTGCAAAAATGGCAAAGGAAATTGCCAATGTGAGCTATTTCAAAATGGAAATGCCTTTTGCTGCAGATAAACTTGCGGCGTTGATCGACGCGGGCGGTGATGACATTTTAGGTCCGTGGGACGGAGAAGAGGCGGCCACACTCTTTGCTGACCTTGAAGCAGGATGCACCGCCACCATGACCTCGGCGTTACAATGTGAACATATTCGACCGATTGTGACACATTACCTAAATGGCGATGTTGAGGCGGCATTTAAACAATGGCAATATTGTCTACCGCTGATTAACCATGAGAACCGTCAATGTGGTCTGCGTGCGACCAAGGCGGTCATGAAAGAGGGTGGAGTGATCAAATCAGACCACGTCCGTCATCCCCAAAAGCCAATGAGCCCACGAACGCGTGATCGATTGCTTTCACTTGCAAGTGATATGGACCTGATTGCTCTCAAATGGGGAAAATAATATAATATTTGAATAGCTGTATTAGCAATTTTGCAATAGAATTTTGGTTTTCGAACCCAAAGTATGCACTTCAGTAAATCCTGCTCCCGCAACAAAAAACTGTCTATATATTAAAACATATTAGAACGATAC
>JALRIU010000131.1 GCA_023255355.1 Pseudomonadales bacterium
GCTCGGTCAAAATACCGAATTGCTCGGACGCTTTTGTTAAATCAATGTCCGTTAAAATTCTTGCTAGATGCAATCGAAGTTTGCTGGCTTCAGGGTATATTTCGAGGGTTTTCTGAAGGACTTGGATGGCCTCAACATGGCGTTGAAGTAGCTGTAATGAACGCGTTTTAATATGCAGCGCGGCATAATTGTTAGGCTCTTTTAGTAGAACCTGGTCGCTGCTATCTAATGCTAATTGTGGTCTTGATAATCCATCTAACAAAATAGTTTTGCCGATGAGTAATTGTAATTCATCAGGGTAAATCTCTAAGGCGTTTTCAAACGCGTCTAGGAGTTTTTGCTGTTGCTCTGCATCTTCCTTGGTCGCTGCAGATGCCAATGGTGGAAAATTTGCGTTTTGATGTAGCTTTAAAGCATCCATCAAAATGGCAAAGGCATCGAGATAACGACCTTGCTGAGTTAAAGCGGCTGCTTGTAATAATGTTGCCCGACTTTCAGTGGGTGCAAGCGTGTGCCAAAGATTTGCTGCGCTGTATAGCGTATCGAAATCTTGAAAGTAGTGAGCCATATGCGCGCTTCGCTCTGTAAGCGCAAGATCCTGGGTACGTTGGGCAGCTTTGAGCATGCTCGAGGCAGCGATATCTTTGCGGTCTCGTCTAGCTGCGACTTCAGCGAGTAAAATATCGTAAAGTGAATCTTGGTCTATCTTGCGATATTCAATATTGGTTAGTTTTTCTGGTTTGCTAGATGTTACGTCGGGCGATACTGCTATAGCTTCTACTTTTTGCGAGTTATGGCTACACCCTGCCAACGACACGACAAAAAAACTGCTCATTAAAAGCAATAATGTTGTTTTTGAGTAGGAGATACCTTTAACCATATTGAAAGTTTGCACAAAGCTCGCAATGCTCGCAAGCAATTGCGAGTAATTCTCACAATAAACGTGTCCTAAATGCTGAAATTTGCTAAAATTTCTTCTTTTGAGGCGCCCAGTAGGGCTATTAATGGAGAGTTTGCATGGCACTGGTAGCCTTGGGTATTAACCACAAGTCTGCATCCATCGATGTTAGGGAGAAGGTTGCCTTTGTTCCCGAGCAGATGGAGAGTGCCCTGTTGGACGCTTGTCAGCATTTAAGTGTTGATGAGATGGTCATATTATCAACGTGTAACCGAACTGAAATATTTTTGGATGGGGAGCAGAGTCATCTGGCTGCAGGTGTTCAGGCTTGGCTGTCTTCATACCACAATGTTGATGAGCAGGAATTGGCACAGTGCATCTATTGTTTTGAAGGTGATGTTGCTGTGCACCATGTTATGAAGGTCGCCGCTGGATTGGATTCATTGGTGTTGGGCGAGCCGCAGATCCTCGGGCAGATGAAATCAGCTGTTGCCGTTGCGCGTGAAGCGGGGACTGTAAAAAGCGTTTTACACCGTTTTTTTGACCATGTTTTTGCGGTTGCCAAGCAAGTTAGAACGGACACTGCTATTGGTCAAAATCCTGTGTCTGTTGCTTATACTTCAGTGGATTTATCTAAGCGTATCTTTGCGGACTTGAGTGAGAATACGGCACTATTGATTGGTGCTGGAGAGACCATTGAACTGGTTGCTCAGCATCTTAAACAGAACCACATCAAGCGGATTATTATTGCAAATAGAACGTTGGGAAGGGCGCGTGATTTAGCAGATCGATTTGGTGCTGAGGCAGTGATGTTGTCTGATGTGCCTGAGCAATTAGTGCATGCGGATATTGTTATTTCATCTACAGCTAGCCAGCTACCCATTTTGGGTAAAGGTGCCGTAGAGCGGGCATTAAAATTACGACGCCATCGTCCAATTTTTATGGTCGATATTGCTGTGCCAAGAGATATAGAACAAGAAGTCGGCGATTTAGATGACGTCTATCTTTATACCGTAGATGATCTTAAATCGATCGTTGATGACAATATCAAAAGTCGTGAAATTGAGGCTGATAAAGCTGATGTTATTATTGCGCAGGGTGTTGAAAAATATTCTTCGGCCGTTCGTTCTTTACATGCTGTTGATACCATTCGTGCCTATCGAAGTAAAATTGAGCAGGTGCGTGACGAAGAATTAGAGCGAGCGCTTAAAACATTACAACATGGTGAAAATGCTGAAGAGGCATTACGCCAATTGGCACGAAACTTAACCAATAAGGTTTTACACGGGCCGACGTCCCAGCTTAAGAAAGCCGGAGAACAAGGTCGCTTAGATTTGCTGGCACTCAGCCAGCAGTTATTTGAATTAGAAATAGATCATTCCTCAGACGAGACAACATGAAACAATCAATCCGCCACAAATTGGAAGCGCTTGAAGAGCGTTACGAAGAGCTTGCCGCACTATTAAGTGATGCTGAGGTCATTTCTGATCAAGATAAATTTCGTGCCTACTCTAAAGAGTATTCAGAGCTTGAGCCGATAGCGTTATGCTTTAGGTCTTACTTAACAACATTGGATGATATTGAAGAAGCTCAGTTACTCTGCGAAGAAGATGATGCTGAAATGCGTGCTATGGGGCAGGATGAGCTAAAACTTGCCAAGTCTCGCAAAGAGTCTTTGGAGGGTGAGCTAGAAATCCTAATGCTGCCCAAAGATCCCAATGATGATCACAACGTGTTCTTAGAGATTAGAGCGGGTACTGGGGGAGACGAAGCAGCAATTTTTTCGGGTGATTTATTTCGTATGTATTCTCGCTACGCTGAAAATGTTGGCTGGCGTATTGAGGTTGTTAGTGAGCGCGAGGGCGAACATGGCGGCTTTAAGGAAATTATTTCCCGTGTTGTCGGAACAAATGTCTATGGGCGTTTGAAGTTTGAATCTGGTGCTCATCGTGTTCAGCGTGTTCCTGAAACGGAATCGCAAGGCAGGGTTCATACATCGGCTTGCACGGTGGCAGTCATGCCTGAGCCAGATGAAGTTGAAGAAATTGATATTAATAAAGCTGACCTTAAGGTCGATACCTTTCGTGCCTCAGGTGCCGGTGGTCAGCACGTCAACAAAACTGATTCAGCAATTCGTATCACTCATTTGCCAACTGGGCTGGTGGTCGAATGCCAGGATGAACGCTCGCAACACAAAAACCGTGCTAAAGCGATGGCATTGTTAAAAGCCAGATTGGATCGAGCGGCGCGTGAAAAAGCGGCCAGTGAAGTTGCATCAACTCGTCGTGATTTGGTGGGCAGCGGTGATAGGTCCGATAAGATTCGAACTTATAATTACCCTCAAAGCCGTGTCACCGATCATCGTATTAACTTGACCCTATATAAATTAGGTGAAGTTATGAATGGTGATTTGGATTCGGTAATCAATCCTTTGCTGCAAGAACATCAGGCAGATTTGTTGGCTGCCATGTCGGAATCCTAGATTGTCTAGTATTGCGGAAGTAATTACTGCAGCTGCCAAGGCGATTGCGAGTGATAGTCCTCGTTTGGATGCTGAATTACTTCTTGCTCGAGTTTTAGGTAAGGATAGAAGTTACCTATTTACTTGGCCTGAACGACAACTAGATGCCACTGATATTACAGCTTTTGAAGAATTACTGGCTCGCAGAGTGGCAGGTGAGCCCGTTGCCTATATTTTAGGTCAGCAAGGTTTTTGGGATCTTGATTTGGCGGTTGATCCCGCCACGTTAATTCCTCGACCAGATACCGAAGTGCTCGTCGAAGAGATGCTGCAATTACTCCCTCAGGATAATGTCAGCATGCTTGATGTTGGTACTGGCACGGGTGCAATTGCTCTGGCATTAAAGAAAGAGCGGCCAAATTGGCGCGTGTTCGCCTCTGACTATCATTCTGATGTATGCAGCTTGGCCTATGAAAATGCCCAGCGTAATCATTTAAAAGTTCCCATATTTTGTGGAGATTGGTTGCAAGCTGTCGCTGAAAAGACATTAGATTTGTTAGTTTCAAATCCACCTTATATCGCAAATGATGACCCTCATCTTCATCAAGGTGATGTGCGATTCGAACCAAAAACTGCTTTGGTAGCAGAACAGCATGGCATGGCAGATTTGACCAAGATTGCTGAACAAGCCCGGAGTGCGTTAAGGCAGGACGGTTATATTTTATTAGAGCATGGATATGATCAGCGAGAGCCTGTTGCAACTATGTTGGCAGAGTTTGGCTATATCAATATAAAATGCATCAAAGATTATGGTGGTAATTGGCGTGCCACGCTGGCACAGAAAGGCACATAATGAATGATGAACAGCTTCTAAGATATGCACGACAAATAATGCTTGGCGATTGCGATATCGATGGGCAGCAGGCTCTTTGTGATGCGCGCATAGCCGTTGTAGGCGCTGGCGGATTGGGTTCGCCAGTAGTTCTTTATCTCGCTGCTGCCGGAGTGGGTTATTTGAGATTGATGGATGACGACGTTGTTGATCGATCGAATATGCAAAGACAAGTGGCTTTTACCTTGGCGGATATTGATCAGTCAAAAGTCAACGTGCTCAAAGCTGCCGCCCAGCTACGTAATCCAGATGTAACTGTGGATGCCCATCAGACTAGGTTGAACGTGGCTAACGTTGATAAGTTACTCGCTGACATAGATCTTATTATCGACTGTAGTGATAACTACGCAACACGGTTTGTGATCAATGATTTTGCGATTAAAGCCAATATCCCCGTTGTGTTTGGCGCAGCAACTGCATGGCAAGGCCAGATATTTGTGATGCGACCAAGAGCTGATCGTTTTCCTTGCTATGGTTGTTTTAATCCCTCAAGAGAAGAGCTTGATGCTTCTTGCGCTCTAAATGGAGTGCTTGGGCCTTTGGTGGGTTTAATTGGTAGTGCTCAAGCACTTGAGGCATTGCGACTAATTCTTGGTCAAAATAATGCTGATGTCTTGCAAATATATGATGCCAAAGAGGGGGTCTGGCATTCTATTGCGATGTCGGTAAGGCCTGATTGTCTTTGTCAAACCACTGGCTTAGATAAAATGTGAGACGCGTTAAGCTAAGGGTGTTAGACTAGGCGCCGAATCTGAGACCAAATATATGTTGAAAAAGTTTTTTAAGAAAAAAGAATCACCTGTTGTTACGCCAGAAACTGCGCCAGAATTAAAGCCAGCAGCAGATTCCAAACCAGCTAAAACCAAACCAAAAACCAGCAAACCTCGCACAGCCAAAAAACCTAAAATTACTTGGGACATCAATCAGTATGTGGTTGAGCCTAAAGAAGGTAAAAAACGTTTTCATGATTTGAATCTCCCCATAGAGTTGATGCAAGGAATTGCTGAGCTTGGCTATCAGTATTGCTCGCCCATCCAGGCCCAAGTTCTGCCTTACACACTGGATGGTTATGATGCGATAGGAAAGGCTCAGACAGGTACCGGCAAGACTGCAGCGTTTTTGATAACCGTGATTACCGATTTACTTCGTAAGCCAATCGAAGATAGTCGATATGTGGGAGAGCCCCGTGCATTGGTGATTGCACCAACGCGCGAATTAGTTCAGCAAATTGGCGAAGACGCCAAAAACCTATGCAAATATACTGGTTTGCGTGTTGTCACCTTGATTGGTGGTGTAGATTACGAAAAACAGCAGAAGCAGCTTGATGCAGGCGTGGTTGATATCGTTGTGGCGACACCTGGGCGTTTGATGGATTTTCATGAGCGCAATAAAATCTATCTAGATATGGTTGAGATCATGGTAATCGACGAAGCTGACCGTATGTTAGATATGGGATTTATTCCACAGGTAAAACGTATCATCAGTCATACGCCTAAGAAGAGTTTCCGCCAAACGTTGTTGTTTAGCGCCACCTTTACCCAAGATATTCTTAACTTATCAGAACGTTGGACTCATGAGCCGGTGCGAATCGAAATTGAACCGGATAACGTGGCAGCCGATACGGTTGAGCAGGTCGTTTATATTGTCAGCGCTGATGAGAAATTCAGCATTTTGAAAAAAATTATCGCTGGCGATACGGTTGAATCGGTCATCATCTTTGCCAACCGACGTGATGAAACACGCCGTCTTTATGAAAAGCTACAAAAAGCGGGTTTTAAAGTGGGTATATTGTCGGGTGATGTGCCGCAACAGAAACGCAGCCGCACACTAGAGTTGTTTAAACAAGGCGATTTGAAAGTGCTAGTAGCGACTGATGTTGCAGGTCGTGGTATCCATATTGATGGTATCAGCCACGTGGTGAATTATACCCTACCAGAAGATCCTGAGGATTATGTTCACCGCATTGGTCGCACAGGTCGTGCAGGCGCTACCGGTATGTCGGTGAGCTTTGCGTGTGAAGATGACGCATTCTTGTTGCCCAGTATCGAAGAGTTGTTGGGTCGCAAATTAAATGCTGTATTGCCGCCAGCGTCACTTTTGGATTGAGAATGAAGTGCTGAGCACTCAGCACTCTTTACTCAGCACTCATGAAATCTTTATCTAAATTATTTTCTGACCACATTAGTGTTCCGCCAATAACAGCCGCTGGCATTACTAGTAGGTTTATGATTGGTATCATACTGACCACTGCAACACATGCTCCAAAACCAAGATAAGCCCAACGAAATTTGCGAAGACCGCGCGTCATGCTGCTAAAGCTTTGGCGGTTGTTATCAGCACAAAAGTCGCAGTATTGAATCGCCATTGACCATGCGCCAAATAAAAACCACAGCATAGGACTAACTAGATTTAAGATTGGAATAAAGGTAGCAATTAGCAAAACCACAATAATGGGTAAAAAATGTGCCCATTTTTTTAATTCACGCCCTAATGCTCTAGGTACTAATAGCAGCCAATCAACCGCTTTTGTTGGCGATGGGACGGATTTATTAAGCATGTCCGTTTCGACTTTTTCAGATAATAGGCCATTAAAAGGTGAGGCGATTAAGTTGGCCATAATGGTAAAACTGTAGGCCATTATGATCAAAAGCATCACGATAAACATCGGCCAAAGTATCCATGTGAGAAAGCTTAACCACTCAGGTAGATACCCCATCAATTGATCATTCCATGCATTGACTTTTACGTAGGCGAAACTGGTAAACCATCCGTATATTATGATGTTGATGGCAACAGGAATTATGATGAAGGGTCTTAGATCCTTGCGACGAATGGCCTGTAGACCACGTTTAAAATATTTAACTCCGGTTAGGGGGCTGTTTTTCATAGAAGCTGCTTACTTTTGACATATGCCTGTATAATGGCATTATGAGTGCAGCATGGCAAATGAGTATGAGATGTCCGACGAATTAGATTTATTTATGCAAGAAATGTCTGGGGTTGTTCCTCTCAAGAAGAATGACAAAGCAGATATTGCAAAGCCAAATGATAACGATGCGCTGACAGCAGAGGAGCGTAGGCGACTTGCTACCGAATTAAAAAATAATGTCGATCCTAATTTTTTGTCGGAAGACTATATCGAGATGCTCGATGCCTATTACATTCTTGATTTTAAGCGCAACGGCGTGCAAAACGGGGTGTATCGCAAATTAAAGCTAGGTAAATACCCTATTGAGCAACGACTGGATTTACACCGCATGACGGTGAAAAAAGCTCGTAAAGTGGTATTTGAATTTGTACAGCAATGCCAAGATAATGATCTTCGCTGTATTTTATTGGTTCACGGCAAAGGCTTGAGCCAGAAGATGCAAGAGGCCGAAGCTCCTTCTATAGACGATAAGGCAATTTTAAAAAGCTATCTCAATAAATGGCTGCAAGAGCTACCCCAGGTGATGGCTTTTCATTCGGCGCAGCAGGCTCATGGCGGCGCGGGGGCGGTCTATGTGCTGTTGCGAAAAAGTGAGCGTAAGAAGGAAGAAAATCGACGCAAGTTTATCGCTGGCCGAGATAAATATGGTGCTGATAGAGATCCTTTTGCTTAAGCGTTTTGTTTCTTAAATACTCTTCCGAAATGGGTGGTGGCATTGGCAATACTGTTAGCAAATGAGTTGCCATTGCTGAGCTTTAACGCGGTAAATAGATCTATCATCATCGAAGGTTTTATTATTAGATGTCACCGCCGCATATACGGCAGTGACATATTGGCAAGGACTAAGAAAGTTTTGCGAGTTTTTCAGTCAGGATTTTGTTGACCATGCCTGGGTTGGCTTGGCCTTTGGTGGCTTGCATGATCGGTCCCATAAAGGCGCCCATCATTTTCTTGCGCTTACCTTCTTCGGCAGCAAGATAATTTGCCACTTCTTGAGGTTTGCTAGCCAAGACTTCTTCCACGATCTGCTCCAGTGCTCCTGTGTCAGAAACCTGCTTCATGCCATGTTTTTCAATAATGTCATCAGCATTACCACCTTCATTCCACATCACTTCAAACACTTTTTTGGCTTGTTTATTTGAAATGGTGTCGTCGCTGATGCGAGCGATCAAACCGCTAAGCTGATCTGGGCTAACAGGACATTGCTTGATGCTCATTTCGCTAGCGTTCAACTTGGCTGAAACATCACCCATGATCCAGTTTGCGCAAAGCTTGGCTTGACTGCTGCTTGAGGCTGCTTGCTCAAAATAGGCAGATAAGTCGCGATCTGCTGCTAAAATACCGGCATCGTAGGCTGAAAGTTGGTAAGTATCTTCAAAGCGCTTGGCTTTGGTATCTGGCAGTTCAGGAATTTGCTGGCGCACGTTGTCGACAAAGCTGTCATCCAACACAATAGGTAGCAAATCTGGGCAGGGGAAATAACGGTAATCGTTTGCCTCTTCTTTGCTGCGCATGGCTCGCGCTTTTTTAGTATCGCCATTGTAAAGACGGGTTTCTTGGGTAATCTTGCCGCCATCTTCTAGCACGTCGATTTGACGTTCAACTTCTAGCTTGATTGCTTCTTCCATAAAACGGAATGAGTTGAGGTTTTTGGTTTCAGTGCGCGTACCAAGACCTTCACCTGGGCGATTGACTGAAATATTTACGTCAAAGCGCATGGAACCCTGGGACATTTCGCCATCACAAATGCCGAGTGAGGTCACAATCGAATGAAGTTTCTTGGCAAAAGCTACTGCTTCTTCGGCGTTACTCATGTCTGGCTCAGTGACGACTTCAATGAGTGGTGTGCCTGCTCGGTTGAGATCGATGCCAGACATGCCGTGGAAGTCTTCATGTAGCGATTTGCCAGCGTCTTCTTCTAAGTGGGCGTGATGGATCCTAACAGATTTAGTCCGGCCATCAGCAAGCTGAATATCCACGTGGCCAGGACCTACGATTGGACGTGCCAATTGAGTGGTTTGATAGCCTTTTGGTAAGTCGGGGTAAAAGTAGTTTTTGCGTTCGAATTCGGAGGTCATGCCGATCTCTGCATCGATCGCTAGTCCAAACATTACTGCGTATTCAAATGCGCGCTTATTGGGTACGGGCAAGGTACCGGGTAGGGCTAAATCAACCGCGCTTGCTTGTGTGTTCGGGTCGGATCCGAAGGCAGTACTGCTCCCGGAAAAAATTTTGGATTGAGTGGCCAATTGAACGTGTATTTCTAAGCCAATAACAGTTTCCCAAGTCATGCTGCGCTCCTTATACCAAGCCTGTAGGTGTGCGTTGATGCCAGTCGCTGGCTAGTTGGAATTGATGAGCTAATTGCAGAACACCCGCCTCATCAAAATGTCGACCGATCAACTGTAGTCCTACCGGAAGGCCTTGACTAAATCCGCATGGGATTGACATGGCGGGTAAGCCAGCAAGGCTGACTGGAATGGTATAGATGTCTTCAAGGTACATAGCGATAGGATCACTGGTCTTCTCGCCGACCTTAAAGGCAGGTTGTGGGCAGGTTGGGCCCGCTATAAAGTCAACGTGCTGGAAAGCGTTTTGGAAGTCTTGGCTAATTAGGCGTCGAACTTGTTGAGCTTTATTGAAATAGGCATCGTAGGAGCCTGCAGATAGTGCATAGGCGCCAACCAAAATACGACGTTTAACTTCGTCACCAAACCCTTCAGCACGTGATCTCATGTAGAGATCCATCAGATCTGCAGGGTTTTCACAGCGGTGTCCATAACGAACACCGTCAAACCGTGAAAGATTGGCTGATGCCTCTGCAGGTGCAATCACGTAGTATGCTGGAACCGCTAATGCTGTATGTGGCAAGTCAATTTCAACTAGCGTTGCCCCTTGAGCTTGATACCAAGCTAGTGCAGCTTGTACCGCTTGAGCGGTTTCATTGTCCAAGCCTTCTCCAAAATATTGCTTTGGAATGCCGATACGAAGGCCTGCGACTGATGTCGTTAGTTTGGCGCTAAAATCGTCGATATGATGTTTGCTATTGGTTGAATCCTTGTCGTCATGGCTGGTCATGTGTTGCAGCATTACACTTGCATCGAGGGCGTTTCGAGCAATCACGCCGCCCTGGTCCAAACTTGATGCGAAGGCAATCATTCCGTAACGCGATACTCGGCCATAGGTCGGTTTGATACCGCTAAGACCCGTTAGTGATGCGGGTTGGCGAATTGAACCGCCAGTATCCGTGCCAGTTGCTATGGGGGCTAATTGTGCTGCAACTGCAGCTGCACTTCCACCAGAAGATCCACCAGCGACGCGGCTGTTATCCCAGGGATTACAAGGAGTACCATAAAAACTCGTTTCGTTTGACGAGCCCATGGCAAATTCATCCATGTTGGTTTTGCCTAGCATGACAGCACCAGCATTATTGAGATTGGTGACCGCTGTAGCGTCATAAGGTGCAATAAAATTATCTAGCATTTTAGAGC
>JALRIU010000182.1 GCA_023255355.1 Pseudomonadales bacterium
GTACTTATATTGCGCGTTACGATGATCTCGTTAATGGTAAAGAAGAGCCGATTGACGTGTCTGCTGTTGATGTATCGATGAATGGTATTGAACTTCAAGATCGTGAGTTTTTTGCAGCCATCGCTGAAGGTCGTGAGCCTAATTCATCCGTGGCAAAAGTTCTTGCGTGTTACGAAACATTGCATAATTTAGAGCAACAGTTGGTATAAAAATTACCCACTTTTGGAGGTAGCTATGAATATTCCAGTAGAAATGCTTTTACCCAAGAAGATCCCTAGACAAAGCCGTTCGGCGATTCTAGTACAATCGGTGTTTGAAGCTTGCGAGCAGATGCTTTTGAATGGTTGGTCGCCGCACGCTTCACTGGCGCCGATGATTGATAAAGTGGGTATCTGTAATAGTTCGCTTTATCAGTATTTTCATACTAAAGAAGGCATCTTCATCGCTACCTACGAATACATGCTCAAGAAAATTTTGTTGCGTGCAGATTGGTCTGCTGCCACCAAAGAGCGAGAAATTGCTTCGATGCATGATAAACTTCGCAGCATTGACGAGCCATTTTACTTGGCAATGATGAATCTTCGTAATAAAAACGATGAGTATCGAGCCTTTTTTGTTAACCATAATGGCGTAGGTAAAGATTTTTTGCATGCCAAGTTACTGGGTTACTGGGGTGATGACGACCGCTTAACTCCACCAGCTTCTTCGCTTGTATCAACGCAGCGTCGTAAGCCACTTGCGACTCGCCTGGGTTATGCAAAACCGGTGAATATGCTAGCCCAGCAAGCTGCAATGGCGAGTTAATTAGATAAACGAAACTTTTAGGATTGCTTGTGCTTCAAAGAACAATTGCTAACACGAATCTCCCAGCCATTGGTTTGGGGTGTATGAACATCAGTCACGCCTACGGTACACCACCTGGTGAAGATTACGGTGAGCAGTTATTGCGTCGCGCCTTTGAAATTGGTGTTCGTCATTTTGATACTGCCGCCCTCTATGGTTTTGGTAAAAATGAAATGTTAGTGGGTAGGGCGCTCAAAGATCTTCGTCAGGAGATTCACCTAGCGTCTAAATGCGTCTTATTTGGTGTGGATGGTAAGCGTGCAATGGATGGCAGTCCTGCCACTATTGAAAAGACCCTAGACAGTGCCTTGCAACGTCTACAAACTGACTACATCGATTTATACTATTTGCATCGCTTAGATCGGAACGTGCCCATTGAAGACTCTGTTGGTGCTTTAGCACGTGCTATAGAAGCGGGTAAAATCGGTGCAATTGGCCTTTCAGAAATGTCTGCTGAAACAATTCGTAAAGCTCACGCTGTTCATCCAATTGCTGCGGTACAGTCGGAATATTCACCTTGGTCACGTAACGTAGAGATTGCCGTACTAGATTGTTGTAAAGATATTGGGGCAACCTTTGTAGCGTTTTCACCTGTCGCTCGAGGTATGTTGGCAGGTAGTATTGTATCGGCTGATCAATTTGAAACGGGTGATATCCGCGCCAAAATGCCACGCTTTATTGAGCCAAATTTTTCTAAAAACTTGGCATTGGTTGAGCATTTTAAAGCAATTGCAGTCGATCTGGGGTGTACCATTGCGCAGTTATGTTTAGCGTGGTGCCTGCATAAAGGCGACCATATAATGCCGATTCCTGGCACAAAAAACATCGCTCACCTTGAAGAGAATATGGGGGCGCTCGATATTCATCTTAGCGATTCTGATATGCAGAGTATCGACGCTTTGATCAATAACGATACTGTGGCTGGTGCACGCTATCCTGATGCCACCTTGCCTGAAATAGATACCGAAGATTTTTAACCTATGCGGCGTTAGCCGCACACATCTGAGCCGCAACTATGTCGGACACCCGAATTCTCTTTAGCAACGCAAATTATATTTATTACTTATTTGTGCGGATCTTTTTGACCCTGGCGGTGACCATGATGTCGGTTGCTGTGGGTTGGCATATCTATGAGGCGACCAGTGATCCGATGGCACTAGCCTATGTGGGAATTGCCCAAGTAGCGCCGATGTGGATGTTATTTATGTTAACCGGTTGGGTGGCAGATAATTTTTCTCGACGTAATGTGCTACTGGCTGCCATGAGTGTGCAATTGTGCACTTATGGCGGTATGGCATGGCTCATGAAAGATGGTATCCAAGACGTTTTTCCAATCTATGTTCTACTATTTGTGAATTGTTGCGCGAGGGCGTTTATTGGGCCGGCTATTCAATCCATTTTGCCTAATATTGTAGAGAAAAAACTTATATCTCAGGCAGTCTCTATTGCTAGTACAATTTGGCAGGGTGCCATGACAGCCGGCCCATTCGTTGGGGGATTGCTGTTGGCTGCGATCGACGTGGATATCTACTGGGTAATGATGGTGGCGGTTGCACTTTGCCTAGTGAGTATTTCTCGTTTACCTGAGCTAAAGGCGACAAAATCAAATACTCGTGCCCTGACTGATGTTGTTGAGGGTTTGAAGTTTGTCTGGGGTAACCCCTATGTGTTCCCGTCGATGGCGCTTGATTTGTTTGCCATGATGCTTGGCGGAGTGATGGCATTTTTGCCGATTTACGCCATGGATATATTGCATGTAGGACCAGATGGATTAGGGGTCATGCGTGCCATGCCTGCCATCGGGTCGGTGTTAGCTGGTGTTTTGGTCTCTAAGTTTGGCTATGGTGGCCACGCAGGCAAGGCACTGTTTTTGGCACTTATCGTGTTCGCCCTGTCCATTTTGGGCTTCGCCCTGTCGGAGACTTTTTGGATTACCTTGCTCGCGCTGGCTATTTATGGTGGCTCAGACATGATTAGCGTCATTATCCGCTCCAGTATTCTGCATCTTGCCACGCCTGATGATCTGCGTGGTCGCACCAATGCCGTCAATTCGCTATTTATTGCATCATCCAATGAATTAGGCGATTTTAGAGCCGGCGCAGTTGCTGCGTGGTTTGGCGCTGTACCTGCTGCTGTCATTGGCGCTTTTTCGGCGTTGGCTGTCGCTGGTATTGGTTATTGGCGGTCTAAAGCCATGCGTGAATTGAAGTCAGTGGATGATATAAATTAATTATTCGTATGTATTTTTAGTTCAATTGTCCTAAATCTATGTTGATATATCATTTAATTTGGTTGTCAGGTTAGCTTTTGGAAACCACAAATTGATGTAAAACGCATCGAAGATAAGGTTTACTTGCTTTCAGTTATCTTTTGAATGGAGAGCATCATGAATAGACGTGAAATCCTTAAAATGTCAGCTATGCTGCTGGGCACCACAATGAGTGCGTCCTTAAGCCAAGCGTTAATGGCAGGGGTAAAACCTGGTACAATACCCAATGTCAGTCTGACTGCTGACCAATCTAAAGCGATATCAATACTTGCTGAAATGATCATCCCAACCACAGATACTCCGGGAGCTATTGCTGCTGGAGTACCTGAGTTTATCGAAACGATCGTCACTGAATGGTACAAGGATGACGAGCGTAAAATCTTCCTAGATGGTATCGATGGTTTGAACGCTATAGCGAAATCAGCTGAAGGTGTGCCTTATTTCAAAGCTTCTGAATCATTGCGTGTCACCTCGCTCACTGAGCAAGAAAAAATTGCCAGTGAATATGTCTCAGGTGGTTCTGGTGGGCACCCATTAGCTGGCGGTGGAGATGATCCACATACTCCCTTTTTTAGTAAGTTAAAAGAATTGGTTGTCACCGGGTACTACACCTCTGAAATCGGCTGCAAGCAAGAACAAATTTACAAGCCCATGCCTGGCCGTTATGACGGCGATCTCAACTATGCCGACTTCGGTCGCCGTTTTGTGTCTTAAGAGGACGAGCAATCATGATGACAACACAAACCCAATTTGATGCCATTGTTATCGGTTCAGGTGTGACCGGTGGTTGGGCTGCTAAAGAATTGACCGAAAAGGGCCTCAAAGTATTGATGCTAGACCGTGGCCGTATGATCGAGCACATTAATGATTATGTAGGTGAGCACAAAAAGCCTTGGGAAGTGCCTTATCGCAATAAACCCTTGCGTGACTTGTATGCTGATGAGTACGAAGTTCAAAGCAAACAATACGCCTTTGATGAAACAACGCGCCATTTCTACAACAACGACAAGAAAAATCCATATGCTAATCCAAATGGATTCACTTGGTTCCGTGCAGGTGTAGTAGGCGGTAAATCACTTTTGTGGGGCCGTCAGGTATACCGTTGGAGTGATCTAGATTTTGAGGCCAACAAAAAAGACGGACACGGTGTTGATTGGCCGATTCGTTATAAAGACATCGAGCCCTGGTATACCTATGTAGAAAAGTTTGTTGGTATAAGTGGTCAAGCGGAAGGTCTTCCACAGTTACCTGACAGTGTGTTCCAAAAACCCATGAATATGAATGTGGTAGAAAAGCACGTTAAACAAAAAATTTCGGAGAACTTTGACGATCGTATGATGACCATCGGTCGTGTTGCTGTGCAAACCGAACCAAAAAATGGTCGCGGTGATTGTCACTACTGTGGCCCTTGTCATCGTGGTTGTTCTGCGGGCGCTTATTTTTCTACACAGAGTTCAACATTGCCGGCTGCCCGTGCAACCGGCAACTTGACCCTAGTATCGGATGCCGTGGTCGAAGGAATTGATTACGACCCGGTTACTAAACGCGCCAGCGGTGTCCGTGTGATTGATGCGAACAGTCTTCATAAAACACGTTATACCTCTAAATTGGTGTTTGTATGTGCGTCTACCATCGGCAGTACTCAGATTTTGATGAACTCTAAGTCAGAGGCCTTCCCAACTGGTTTGGCTAACCGCAGTGATGCTCTGGGTCGATACTTAATGGACCATACATACAACACTGGTGCGATGGGAATCTTTACTGGATTTAATGACAAAATCGATTTTGGTAATCGCCCCAATGGAATTTATATTCCACGTTTCCAAAACGTTAACGGTCAAGACAAGGATTACCTGCGTGGATATAACTACCAAGGTGGTGCGATGCGTCTGCCCTTACGAAGTCAAGCGATGAATACACCTGGTTTCGGCGCTGATTTTAAACATAGCTTGCGTACGCCTGGCCCTTGGATGATGTGGCTCGGTGGTTTTGGTGAGTGTTTGCCCAGTGCCAACAACCGTATGACCTTATTGGAAAATAAAAAAGATCGTTATGGTATCCCGCAAATCCAATTCGATTTTACCTGGAGTAAAAACGAAGACATGATTCGAGATGACATCATGAAAGAAGGCGAGGCCATGTTGAAGGCGGCCGGC
>JALRIU010000069.1 GCA_023255355.1 Pseudomonadales bacterium
CGGCAGCCACGTGTTACGCAAATTAAATACCACGATGATAGCTGGTCTTTGTTGATTAAAGCGCAATGGCATGTCTTCCGCTTGGAAAATCATTCCAGCTTTAAAGATAAGCTAATACGATTGGATTTTTCTCAAGGTTGGCGGCGTCGCAGCCTATCGTTATGGCCGGACGCATTGTCGATACAAGATCATCGCAGGTTACGTATTTTATTGAAACACCATATTGATATGAGTGTTTAAACGCTTCCCGGCGTTAAAATAGAGTCTTTCGGGCGTGCAGCTAAATCGGGATAGTCGATATTAGAATGCAAGCCTCTGCTTTCCTTGCGTTTGAGAGCGCAGCGAATAATCAGTTCAGAAACCAAGGCGAGATTACGCAGCTCGAGTAGGTCATTTGAGATTTTATAATTACTGTAATATTCACCGATTTCATTACGTAACAATGTCACTCGATTAAGTGCGCGTTTCAGTCGTTTATCCGATCTGACAATCCCAACGTAATCCCACATGAAACGACGTAACTCATCCCAGTTGTGAGAGATAACTACATCTTCGTCGGAATTAGTTACCTGTGATTCATCCCAGTTTGGCGCGTTGCTTGGTTGGCTAATGCTGCCGATGGTTGAATTAATGTGTCGAGCGGCGGAGGTGCCATAAACAATACATTCAAGTAAGGAGTTGCTTGCGAGTCGATTCGCTCCATGCAGGCCGGTAAAGGTTGTTTCGCCAACTGCATAAAGTCCAGCAAGATCCGTGCGCCCAAACCTGTCGACAACAATGCCACCGCAAGTGTAGTGCGCTGCCGGTACCACTGGGATTGGCTGTTTGCTTATATCAATGCCAAGTTCAAGGCAGCGCTTGCTGATGGTGGGGAAGTGTGACTGAATGAATTCAGGGTCCTTATGGCTGATATCAAGAAATAAACAATCAGCGCCAAGGCGTTTCATTTCATGGTCAATGGCTCGGGCAACGATATCCCGTGGGGCTAATTCCTCGCGTTCGTCAAAACGATGCATAAACCTTTCGCCACTGGGGAGTAAAAGCTTGCCACCTTCGCCGCGAACTGCCTCGGTGATTAAAAAAGATTTTACACTAGGGTGAAACAGAGTGGTGGGGTGGAATTGATTAAACTCCATGTTGCCCACTCGACAGCCTGCGCGCCAGGCCAGCGCTATACCATCGCCAGTAGCACCATCAGGATTTGAAGTGAACAAATAGGCCTTGCTCGCACCGCCAGTGGCCAGCACAACCATTTTGGCATTGATTGTTTCTACTACGTTGGTTTCTGTATTAAGCAAGTAGCAGCCAGTGCAGCGTTCGCGATTGCGAATTATATCTACTGCGACGCGTTGCGGCATGATATGAATATTGTCATGCTTGCCAAGTTGCTCGATGAGCGCCTCAGAAACGGCCTTGCCAGTGGCATCTGCAGCGTGGGCGATACGACGTTCTGCGTGACCACCCTCGCGTGTTAAATGCAGCTCATTTTTACCACTGGCTGAAATTCTCTTGTCAAAAGATACGCCTATATCCAGCAGCCATTTAATTGCTTGAGCGCTATTGGTAACGGTAAAACGCACAGCATCCTCGTGACACAATCCTGCACCAGCGGTTAATGTATCCTGGATATGGGATTCAATGCTGTCCTTGTCGTCAAGAACCGCAGCAATACCGCCTTGTGCATAGAAAGTAGAGCCCTCTTGGATCTCAGATTTACAAACGACAGCAACTTTTAGATCTTTGGCAAGGTTGAGGGCAACGCTAAGTCCTGCGCTGCCGCTTCCAATTATGAGTACATCATAGGCGAGGGGTTTGTTCATCTTGCGTTCATTTTTTCCTAAGATAATGGCGAATGAGTGGTCATACGTCGCCATACGTGACAAGGTTGCTATATTAGCATGTTAAACGTGTTAAAATGCACCACTGATGACAGCTAATAACTGAGTTGCAATATTTTTTTAAATTAAGCCAAAAATCCTGGCCCAAATAAAATATTTTTATATATATGTGAACTTTTAATGAACCCAATAGTCTTAAAGTTAATTCCGCTAAATGTCGCGGTACTTTTCGCAGAATAAGGGATGCAAGTGACGACCCAGCGAGACAGCGATGAACAGTTAGTGGAGCGTGTGCAGCGAGGCGATAAACGTGCCTTTGATCTGTTGGTTATTAAATACCAACACAAAGTCATGTCGTTGATTTCGCGATACGTAAGCGACTCGGCAGAAGTCCAGGATGTTGCGCAAGATGCTTTTATAAAAGCTTACCGTGCCATCGGTCGTTTTCGTGGAGACAGCCAGTTTTACACGTGGTTATACCGAATAGCTGCGAACACCGCGAAAAATTATTTGGTTTCTCGTGGTCGTAGGCCGCCAGGTTCTGATATCGATGCTGAAGAAGCAGAGTTTTTGGATATGGGCGGTGCGCTAAAAGATGTTGATTCACCGGAAGAAAATATAGCCGCTGAAGAACTTCGTGAGGTCGTTGAACAAACGATCAAGGCGCTACCTGAAGATTTACGTATGGCGTTAAGCCTACGAGAGTACGATGGTTTAAGTTATGAAGAGATTGCAGTTTTAATGGATTGTCCTGTCGGCACAGTAAGATCGCGAATTTTTAGAGCGCGGGAAGCTGTCGATCAACAGGTCACACGCTTGATGAGCGGCGAGATCTGAGTTATAAATACGAAAACAACGCCAATGTGAGGCAGTTTATGAGTGACAAGCAAGCTGAATCTTTATCTGCATTAATGGATAACGAAATCAACGAACTTGAAATGCACCGTCTACTTAAGGATATAGAGAATCCTGAGTTGCGTGCACGCTGGTCCCGTTACAATATGGCTCGTGCGGCCATTCGTAATGATATTTCCGCCTTTTCCCACATCGATATATCACTAGCTGTTAGTGAGGCCATTGACCAGGAACGTCTCTCTGGCAAAGCTAAGCCTTGGGTTAGAGCTATCGGTAGTTTTGCAGTGGCTGCGTCGGTAACATTGGCGGTACTTGTCGGTGTGAGGGTTTACAATACACAAATCACCGAACCAGATTCATCTTTGGCAGCTAATGAGTCAGTGCCTGTACAAGGTGTTGAATTGCCTGCATACACGCTTCAGCAGGGTCAAACTTATGCTTCATTTAGCGATAAGCCCAGGGCTAACAATATCCAGCGCAACCAACAAGTGGTGCGCGTTTCACCTCAAGTTAGTCCATACGCACAACAACGTTTAAACGATTTTATGTTACGGCATGTTGAGCAGGTGACGCTCAATGCAAATCTAGGTGTGATTCCTTATGCGCGTGTTAAAGAGTTGCAAGAGGTCGCTAAGTAACTATTTAGGATAGATTATGTCCCGTCTTTATGCGCTAGCTATGTTATTGATATGGCTGGCGTTTTCTTTTTCAGTAAGCGCTCAGTCCGCTGCCCAAAATACAGATCCACTCGCCTTGTTGGATAAGATGTCTCGAGCCTCTCGTGAAGTCGATTATTTTGGCGTCTTCAGTTATGAGCATAGTGTAAATAACCAGACCCTAAGAGTGGTACATGTGGTGCGTGACGGTTTGGAATTTGAGCGCTTGATTCACATGGATGGTGAGCCGCGAGAGGTCATCCGTAAGGGGCATCCGGTCGATTGTGTGCATAGCGGTGCTCGCTTGACCCGCAGTGACAGTGTGCAGATTAGACGTAATCTTGCAGAGCGGTTTGGTGGTGATTACCAAGAACTGCAGTCTTATTATCAAATCTCTCTGGCTGGACAAGAGCGTGTAGCCGGTCGTTTAGCCGTGAAGGTAATGTTGCGAGCCAATGACGATTACCGGCATAGCTATATTCTTTCAATAGATTCAAATACTGGCTTATTGCTGCGATCTATCATGTTGGACAGTGCTGGCGCAATTCTAGAGCGATTCCAATTTTCTTTGCTGGCGGCAGGAATTCCGATCGAAGCTGAAATGTTACAAGCCGAAACGGCTAATCCTGTAATAGTTCAAGAGGGGCGTCATACAGACTCTGCTGTGGAAATTGAGTCACAATCGCAGCAGAAATTATTAGTAAATTATCTGAGTTTTGATTGGTTGCCGCGTGGTTTTATCAAAGTCGAAAATTTGAAATCACAGGGTGAATCAGTTAGTTACAGCGATGGTATGGCGGTTTTCTCGGTATATTTAGAGCGTGTTGCAGATGTTGCTGGTGTCGAAGGTTGGGCTCAGCAGGGTGGCACCATTGCACTCTCAAGGCGTTTGGCTGAACCATTAAATGAGGTGGTCGTTACGGTCGTCGGTGAGATGCCAATGTTGAGTATTGAGCGTATTTCGGCAGGTATCAATTTAAATCTGCCGTTAACACCTGTAGGTGCATCTGCGGGCAGCGAAGAGTCTCAATAAATGGCCTTAGCCAATACCGAAAGTGGCCGTATCGTTGCGATTGAGGATCGCCATATCTGGGTTGAAACGGTTCAAAAAAGCACTTGTCAGGCCTGTTCTCAACAATCTGGTTGTGGCACCTATACGCTTAGTAAATGGACACCCTCATCGCGAAATCAAATTCGCGTGCCGCTTGGACAGTTTTGTGCCCAAGATCTGGCTCTCGGCGATTATGTGCAAATCAAAATTAATGACGGTGTGGTCTTGAAATCGGCGCTTATCGTCTACATCTTACCCTTAATGACCATGATTTTGGGGGCAAGTTTGCTGGATTCATGGTGGCAATCAGACTTGGCTGCCATGCTCGGAGCTTTAGCGGGATTGGTAATAGGGTTTTTATTGGTGCGGCTTCATGCCTATATCAATCAGAATAACCCTGATCTGCAACCTGAACTTGTGGGTATCGAAAATCCACAAAATTGCTATATTCCGTTACCTATTAGGGAACTCTCTGAGTAGTTGCTTGTCCGAAGAGTTTTAGACAACACGGAGTTATATATGCGTCCATTAATGACGGCTTTTTGTACTGCCTTATGCTTGCTAGTGATTTCTACTTCATCACAAGCTCGCAATCTTCCTGAGTTTACAGATATCGTAAAAGAGAATTCTCCTGCGGTAGTAAAGATCACCTCAATCGTCACGGCTCCTGGGCGTGATATGGGTGGCCAACAATACAATGACCCGAGAATTCCAGATATTTTCCGTGAACTGTTTCAACAAAGACAGCGGCCTCAACAGCAAGCCCCTGAGGCTAGGCCACAATCGATGGGGTCTGGTTTTATACTTTCAAAAGATGGCTACATTCTCACTAATAATCATGTGATTGATGGTGCGGATGAGATTAATGTTCGCTTACCTGATCGCTCCGAGTATGTTGCTACCCTGATCGGCACAGATGTCAGATCAGATCTTGCCTTGTTAAAAATCGAAAGTGACGAAGATTTACCTACCGTAACTTTAGGCAAGCCACGTGACGTTGAAGTGGGCGAGTGGGTTTTGGCTATTGGTTCACCTTTTGGGTTAGATTATTCAGTTTCAGCGGGCATCGTGAGCGCTAAAGGTCGGAGTCTGCCCAGTGAAGAAACGGGAAATTATGTTCCTTTTATTCAAACAGACGTTGCTATTAACCCCGGTAACTCTGGTGGTCCTCTGTTTAATCTTGAAGGCGAAGTCGTCGGTATCAACTCGCAGATTTATACCCGCTCTGGCGGATCAATTGGCTTGTCTTTCGCTATTCCGATTGAAGTGGCGTTAAATGTTGTCGAGCAATTAAAACAAAGTGGTCAAGTAATCCGTGGCTGGCTGGGCGTGGCAATTCAAGAGGTTGATGGTGATCTTGCTGAGGCCTACGGTCTTGATAAGCCAAGAGGAGCGTTGATCGCTCAAATGGAAAAAGGTGGTCCTGCTGAAGAGTCTGGTATTGAAGTAGGCGATATTGTGCTTGAGTTCAATGGTAACAAGATTATTGAATCCGCTGATCTTCCTCATGAAGTAGGGCTAACCAAAGCAGGTTCAAAAGTGCCTGTACTGGTAGTTCGTGGTGGTGAGCAGATGACCATTGACGTCAAGGTTGGTAGCCTCGAAGGCGAGGGTGAAAATACCGTTGCACTCAATGGTGATGATCAGGCTGGACGACTAGGTGCTCAAGTTGAAAACCTCACTGATGAGCAGCGTGCTAGCATGCGCTTGATTGGCGGTGTGGTAGTGAATCGAGTATTTCCTAATGGCGCAGCCGCAAAAGCGGGTTTACTTGGCGGTGATGTCATTACCTTGATTAACAATAGACCGATACAGAATGTGGCTGACTTCCAGCAAGTTGTTGCAAGTTTG
>JALRIU010000243.1 GCA_023255355.1 Pseudomonadales bacterium
GGTATGCAACTGCATAAATGGCTTAGTTAAGGCATTTAATCCACCAATCCACATTTTGGCAGGTGAAAACGTATGACACCAAAACACCAAACCAATGCAGTTATCGTCGGCATTCGCTTGTTGGCAGATGCTGTAAATCTCCGACGAAGATTTAACGACAGTTTTATATTGTAATGGCAACGGCAACGCCTTAGATGCATTTAAACCATCGACCATCTGCTGGCTATTGGCAGCAACCGTATTTAACACTGCAGGGCCATATAAATGTTGTGAACCAGTAACGAACCAAACTTCTCTAGACATGTTTTCTCTCAACTTACTTAGTTTGCCCGTAGTAGGCATTAGCGCCATGCTTACGGAAATAATGTTTATCTAAAATTGCTTGTTTGAGGCTTTCTGCCTCGTGCGCAATACTTTCTGTGAGCTGCGCCATGCGCGCTAGCTCTTCTAAAATGACGGCATGATAGACGGATTTAGCAGCGTCTTTACCCCATGTAAACGGGGCGTGCCCTGCCACTAATACCATCGGAACCGAGTCTGGATCTAAGTCCTTGAAACGATCAGTGATTTGCACACCCGTTTCTTCTTCGTAGTCGCGCTCAACTTGCTGATCGGTCATGACGTAGGTACACGGCACCTCACCGTAAACAAAATCAGCATGCGTCGTACCGTAACAAGGAATCGATCGTTTAGCCTGAGCCCACGCTGTAGCATACGTCGAGTGAGTATGAGTAACACCACCAATAGATGGAAAATGTTTGTACAAATGCACGTGGGTCTTAGTGTCGGATGAAGGGCGCATAGACCCCTCAACGATGTTGTTGTCCAAATCGACAATTACCATATCCTCTGGACGCATAGCATCGTAAGACACCCCGCTTGGTTTAATCGCAATGACACCCTTGTCGCGATCGATCTGTGAGACATTACCAAAGGTGTACAGCACCAATTTGCGGGTCTGTAATTCCATATTGGCTTCATAGACCTGCTCTTTTAAGGTTTTATAACTCATGCTGACGCTCCATTAACGAATCCACCGAGGGATTGATAGGTGCGATAAATTGCATCGTACTTGGCAGCATTTTCAGCATTAGGCTGGTATTTCTTGCATACGGGGGACGCCATCACCGATTGGGCTGCTTCAACCGTGGGATACACGCCCGCAGCAACGGCTGAAAGAATAGCAGCGCCCAATGCACAGCTTTGATCGCTCTCAAGCACGTCAATTTGGCAATTCCAGATGTCGGCACAAACCTGCATAACAAAGTCAGACTTTTTAGAAATACCCCCAATCGTAACGACCGAACTAATATCGATGCCTTCGTCTTTAAAACGTTCATTAATGGCACGCGAACCAAAGGCAGTCGCCTCAACCAAGGCTCTAAAAACGTGGGCGGGGGTGGTACCCATTTTCATGCCCGCAATGGCCATAGCAACCGTTTGATCGGCATCGGGTGTACGGCGACCGTTTACCCAATCTAAAGCAACTAACTTACCCGCGCCTGGTGGTAACTTTTCAGCTTCGGCACTCAGCGCAGGAATCATATCGTCAACAAAGGCTTCGATGGCGGCATTATCAAACTGATTTGGCAGCTGTAATAATGGCCAAGCAAGGAAATTTTTAAACCAAGCATATAGGTCGCCAAACGCTGATTGACCTGCTTCTAAACCAACGACCCCAGGCAGCACCGACCCATCGACTTGGCCGCAAATACCGCGAACACAGGTATCGCCTAAATCCTCATAGGTCGACACAGTAATATCACATGTGGAGGTACCCATAACCTTGGTCAAAACACCAGGCTTAACATTGGCGCCGACAGCGCCCATGTGGCAATCAAAAGCGCCATAACCAACAATCGTGCCTTCTTTTAGACCCAAACGTTTCGCCCATTCTGCCGTTAAGCGACCCGCTTCAACGCCGGCTGTTTCGGTATCTGGATTAAGACTATCAACAACGCCGTCAAGCAAGGGATCAATACCAACGAAAAAGCTATTAGGTGGGAAACCATTCCAGTCGGCACACCACATACCTTTGTGACCTGCAGCACAGCGGCCCATCCTAAACACAGAAGGATGGCACTGTCCTGTGACCAATGCAGTCATCCAATCGCAGTGTTCCACCCAGCTATGGGCGGCATTGCGCACTGCCTCATCTGCCCGCAACGTGTGAAGAATTTTTGCCCACAACCACTCCGAAGAATAAATTCCACCCATATTGCGCAAGTAGTTTGGCTCAGAACGTTGTGCAGCAGCAGTGATTTCTGCAGCTTCTTTAACCGCTGTATGATCCTTCCAAAGAATAAACATAGCGTTAGGGTTTTCTGCAAACTCAGCAGTTAGCGCTAAAGGTGTTCCTTCAGAGTTTACCGCGACTGGTGTTGAGCCTGTGGTATCAAAACTCAGTCCTAAAATATTATCTGCAGTTGCAGCTGGCACTTGTTGCCAAAGCTGCGCCATCGCGTCTTCTAGGCTATCAATATAGTCTTGCGGATGCTGGCGAAAACGATCGGCACTTGCATCACAATATAGTTGTTGAGCCCAGCGGGGATAATTTGATACCGCCGTAGCGATTTCTTCACCGCTATCGACATCAACCAAAAGCACGCGCACAGAATCCGTGCCGTAATCTACACCGAGGGTATACCTTGCCATGACAGCTCCAAATTAAAATTTAATTTGTATGATAATATCATTATGGTTTAAAAAAATGAATGACAACTAAGTATCATCGGTCAAACCTGAGAAGTCGTTCTAGTAGAGGATGTTAGTATCCATAATGCTGCAACACAAACCACCGCGGGTAACAACAACACGCCCATAAACATCCCGATATGCATCTGTGCGGCAATCATTGCCGCACCAATAATTGGCGCAGCCACCGCCCCTAATCTTGCGGCAGCAATGGTAAAACCTATGCCCGCTGCTAATTGGTGATTAGGGTATACATTGGCAGACAACGCATTTACCGTTAACGCCACACTCGAAATAGCAGCGCCGATCAATGTAATAAGCACCGGCCATAAGAAGGCCTCGACATCAACCAAAAATAACGTGAAGCTCGTCATAGCAACTATGTAAGACGTCATTAATGACCGACGCACACCCCATTTATCCATCATGCTTGCCACCACCAAACTGCCCACTAAGCCGCCAGTTTGAAAGAGACCAATCATGGAACCAGCTTTGGCTAAATCCCAACCTTCAGCCGTTAATAAGGTGGGCAACCAACTAACAATGGTATAGAGCAAGAATGAATTTCCGATATACAACAGCCATAGCGAGAGCGTTGTTTTACGATAACTCGCACCTAATAATTCAAGGGCCTGTATGCGCGACTTGCTATTGTTAGCAGTAGCCTGTTGTGTCGATTCTGCCTTAGTTGCATCGTTGGGAAGCCAAATAAATAACAACACCAAAACCAATAAACTCACCCCAACACTTAACCAAAAAGCTGCCGGCCAGCCATAGTTGAGGGTAATTTGAGGCGCCAACATTCCCGATAGCATGCCCCCGACAGGGATACCGCAACCTGCTACGGTAAGCGTCAACGCCATGTACTTTTTAGGCGCATGCTTGGCGAGTAAGGAGCTAACATTAACAACCGCCGCACCCAATCCTAGCCCTGTGCCAAAACGAGCCAAGGTTAATGTTGTTAGATCATAGGTATAGGCGGTCAACCAGACACTGATTAGCGTGATAGTAAACGTAGTAAGAATGATTTTACGGCGGCCATACATATCACCCAATGGCCCAAGTATCGCAGCACCGATACCAAGCCCCAAAATTGCCGCCGACTGAGCCACACCAAATTCAGCGGGTGCGATAGCCCATTGCTCAGAAATTTTGGGTAGTACAATGGCTATCACTTGTAGATCGTAACCATCAAGCATCATCACAAAAAACGTGATTAAAAATATCGGCAGGGCAGCTAAAAATTCTTTTTTATTATCGGTATTCGTCATGTTTTATCAGACCTTATCGTAGTGAAAAGGGGCCACTAATGGATGCGGGAAGCACTCGTATTCCATGGTTGGTGGCGCATCAGGTTGAAGCCCTTTTATATTGCGTAATAACTCGACGCCTCCGTGGTTCCAACCCTTATCAAACTCAACATAGATATTCATATAGCCATGCAGTAATGAAATTTTCCACTCACCGTTTTCACGGCGATATTCATTTTCATAGGTCGCTTCACCCCAACGGGCTTCATTACCGAGCGAGCCAACCATCATAAAACTACGCCAGCGCCCTTTGGCTGAGCCGTTTTCGCTATCGACATGAATCACCGGCTGCAATTGCATGTGATTGTAGAGCATACCATACCCATATGCCGGTAAATGTTTCAGGTATTCTCTGACGCGTTCGCGCCCTTTGAATACCCCTCGCCCAGCGAGTTCTAAAGAACCATCCTCTGCAAATAGGTCAGCGGCTTTATCCCACATGCCCTTATCCACGTAATAGCCATAAGCTGCCTGAAGGTTTTGTACACTCTGAAAATCTCGCGACTGCTGGAGCTCTAGCTCTAATCGTTTATGTTTCTGTTTGAGTTCAGCGAGCTCATTGAGGATCAATTGCATATCATCCGTCATGGTTAATTCTCTTGATTGTTTTCAGGGGTTGAAGGGTTAGTCCCAAAATCTTCGTAGGATCGCAACGCAATGAATGCTTGTAATGCTTTCAATTGGTTTTCATTAAGCTTGTCTTTAAAGCTCGGCATACCTTTATCGACGAGTGCGCCACCAAGCACAATGTGATCGAATGCCTCACTCATCACTATTGAAGAGCGTCTAAGATCTGGATAAGCGCCAGCGCTTACCACGCCTGTACCATGACACCTCAAACAATACCTAGCATATAAGGGCGCCCCCTCATTAGCTAATACACTAGACGGAGGTGTGCTGACTATGGATTCAGCAGGTGTAATCTCAGGTTCAAAACTAGGCAAACGTTTAGCGCCATCGAGTGAAAACACCAACAAGCGATTTGGGCCAATCGAGTTGCCAGCCTGCAAGGCCATTACTCCGCCGGTCAATGGCCAGCCACCGCCCCAGCCGGCTAATACTGCAATATATTGTTTTCCATCTAATGAATAGGTAATAGGGGGTGCCAACACCCCCGTTTGGGCATCAAAAGACCACAATTTATGGCCAGATTGGGCATCGTAAACAACGATCTCGCGCGCTGCATTACCAGCAATGACAAGACCTCCAGCCGTTGCCAAAACACCGCCATTAAACGGTGCCTGTTGCTCAACTCTCCACACTTCGCGCTGCGTTTTCGGGTCCCAAGCAATCAAATAGCCCCGCATGCCATCATAGAGCGCCTTTTTTGAGGCCTCATCCAAGGCACCACCGGCATGCATGGCAACACCGGTGGTATAAGCGCCAATAACTTGCTCTTCTTTGGCTGCGCCAAATGGCATTCCAACATCTTGGGCGGGAATATAGACCAGGCCCGTATTTGGGCTATACGCCATGGGAGGCCAATTATGCCCACCACCAGAGCTCGGAAACTGAAAGGTCGGCTGACCGGTTCTATAGTAACGCGCGGAAGATTTTTCTAGCGGCCGACCCGTGCTTGCATCAAGCCCATCAGCCCAACTGACGTTGACGAAATTTTCGCCCGAAATAAATTCTCCAGTCACGCGATCGAGCACATAAAAAAAGCCGTTTTTGGGAGCCTGCAGCAAAACTTTACGAGTTTTACCCTCTATCTCCAGATCGGTCATGATCATGTTTTGCGTTGCAGTGTAATCCCAAGCATCGGCGGGAGTAGTTTGAAAATGCCAGCGATATTCACCACTGTCAGCATCAACTGCCACAATCGAAGACAAGAATAAGTTATCGCCCATTCCGGACGAACGCATTTGATGGTTCCAAGGCGAGCCATTTCCTGTGCCAATAAACACCATATTTAGCTCTGGATCGAATTCGATGGTATCCCAGGCAGTGCCACCGCCGCCATACTTCCAGTATTCACCCGCCCAAGTGTTGCTCACCTTCGCTAAAATATCATCCGATGCTTCATTATCCGGCCTTCCTGGCTGTCCTGGCACGGTATAAAACCGCCAACGTTTGGCTCCATCGGCGATCGCATAGGCTGTGACATAGCCGCGACTTCCGAATTCAGCTCCACCATTACCGATCAGCACCATATCTTTAACGATACGTGGCGCGCCGGTAATGCTGTAGTTTTCAGCAAGTGGATTGGCTGGATCAATCGTTTGAACTTGCCATTGCACACGCCCTGTTTTTTTATCCAGAGAAATCACTCGCCCATCTAGGGCAGCGACTAGAACCCTGTCTTTTGATACAGCAACGCCGCGAGACACTGGTCCACAACAACTACGCGCTGAAGCAGCCATTACTTGAGGATCATAGCGCCAAATCAAATGTCCATTGCGGGCATCTATGGCATACACAACATTATAGGCACTCGAAAAATACAGCACACCATCTTGCATAATTGGCGTGGCCTCTTGGCCGCGGTCTGTTTGTAAATCAAAAAACCAGGCCAAACCAAGTTGCTGCACGGTTTCGGTATTTATCTGTTGTAAAGGAGAGAAACGATCAGCGCGGTGATTCAACCCATGCACAGGCCAGTCATGGTCACTACTGCCCTGTGAGCAACTAGCCAAGCTAAAGATCAATAATAATGTGTAAAAGTAACGCTGAATCATGTGCGACCTAAAATATATGGCACCCTTTACTCGATGCTATTTTTATTTGGTCACCATAATTTCATATTTCATTAGGTGTGTATAGCCAGCTCTATCGGAACAATATCGATCGACAGACAGATCCATCAGGCATGATTGGATAACCGTAGATAAATGATCACAAATAATCGCGCAACACAGTTGCGCTCCAACAACCACAAAGGCATTTACTACAGGTTAAACGATAGATGGCTACTTTTTGGTAAACAACAAATCCCATATGCCATGCCCTAGACGCTCGCCACGGGCTTCAAATTTGGTATGTGGGCGCCATTCTGGCTTTTCGACATAACCACCGCTCTGGCTGTCGTTGCTGATATCGTTATTGCCTTGCAACACTTCTAGCATTTGCTCAGCATAGTTTTCCCAATCGGTGGCAAAGTGAATCTTGCCGCCGGGTTTGAGCTTGTTAACGAGCTGTGCCACAAAAGCGGGTTGCACGATGCGGCGTTTGTGATGCTTTTTCTTATGCCACGGGTCAGGAAAGTACAATTGCACACGATCGACGCTGGCGTCAGCAATGCAATCTTCGAGCACGTCGTTAGCATCTGCCATATACGTTTTTAAATTATCCACGCCTTCAAGACCGGCGCGATTAATCAGACGCCCAACGCCTGGCGGATGCACTTCGATGCCAATAAAATCTTTGTCAGGGTCTGACTTAGCCATATCGACGAGGGAGTCACCCATACCAAAACCAATCTCCAACACCAACGGCGCCACTCGGCCAAACAATGTTTGTTGATCAATGGGGCCGGAGAACAGGCTAATGCCCTTCACCTTCCAGAAGGTATCAAAGGCCTTGGCTTGTGACTCGGTCATGCGTCCACTGCGAATCACGAAAGTACGAATCGATTTCTTTTTGTATTCGGGGCGATATTCAGTGGTTTGGGTAAAGTCGTCGGTCATGACTTAGGTAATCTCCAACAGGCAGTAGCTAGGCAAATCCAGGCGGCAATATAACACACTCCGCCCAACGGTGTGATAGGCCCAAACAAACGCGGCCCGCCTAGTGCAAGCACGAATAAACTACCGCTAAATAACAAGGTGCCGGCCACAAACAAAGCGGCCGCCCAGGCGAGAGATCTGCTCGGCCAAAAGCGATATAAAATACCAACGACCAGCAAAGCGAGCGCATGATACATCTGATACTGCACACCGGTTTGAAATGTCTCAAGTAATCGCTCTGTTAAACTGCCACGCAAGCCGTGCGCCGCAAATGCACCCAACATTACGCCACTCGCACCAAACAACGCCGCTAGACTTAAAATCCACTTTTGCATAATTAATCCTTAACGCTTTATACGTCGCAAATTTGTATCGCTTGGCGAAGCGATTCCGCCCTACCCTTAGCGTTGGCTGGTGTCGGAATAAATTCTTGTGAAAGGTAGCCGCTAAACCCAGTATCCATAATCGCCTTCGCGATGGCCGGATAATAGAGTTCTTGGCTGTCATCAATTTCGTGTCGACCGGGTACACCAGCGGTATGAAAATGACCAAAGTACTGAATATTGTCACGTACTGTGCGAATAATATCGCCTTCACTAATCTGCATATGGTAAATATCAAACAACAAGCTAAAGTGCTTACTGCCTAGTCGCTTGCACAATTCAACGCCCCACGCTGAGTTATCTGCCATGTAGTCAGGGTGATCAATTTTACTATTGAATAACTCCATAAAGAGCACCACGCCTCGCTTTTCTGCATGGGGCAATATCCGTTGCAAGCCCTGCACGGCATTCTGCAGACCCTGCTCTTCAGAGATACCACGGCGGTTGCCACTGAATAAAATTAGATTGGTATAGCCTGCATCAGCGACCAGATCGATATGTTTTAAATAACGTTCAACAAGGTCATCATGAAACTGAACATCACACCAGCCGTCTGTAAGATTAGGTTCTGCGCCATTACACATCGATGAATTGATGCCATATTTTTTTAGCACAGGCCAATCCTCAGGCCCAACAAGATCGATCGCTGAAAAGCCGATATCTTTTACCAGTTGGCATAGTTCCTCAATGGAGAGGTCTTGAAACGTCCAACGCGCTACCGAGTGATTAATACGCCCTTTGAGGGCCGTATTGTTAGCGACCACATTACCCGTAGCAAGCTGTGATGATAGGCCAACCGCTGCCGCTGCGGCTAATTTCATATACTCGCGACGCGTAAATCCCATGATAGTCTCCTAGAAGCATATTGTGTTGCATGCATTTCAACATAAACGGGATAAAAAAGCATAAAAAAACCGCCCGAGCAATGCAGGGGCGGTTTGTTGTGACTCTAAAGACCTACGCTTCTAGAACAGCGCGAACCTTTTTCATAGCGTTGTTTTCAAGCTGGCGAATACGCTCAGCAGACACGCCATACTCTGCCGCAAGATCGTGCAGGGTGTGCTTGTCATCGTTTAACCAACGCTTGGCTAAGATATCACGACTACGATCATCTAATGAGGATATTGCCTCATGTAGATTACGCATCGAGTTTTCTTCCCAGTTCTCGTTTTCAAGCATCATCGCTGGATTCATGCTGTCGTCTTCGAGGTACTGAGATGGAGCAACGAAATCACTGTCGTCGCTGTCATCGCCATATCCATCAAAGGCCATATCGCTTGAACTTAAGCGATTTTCCATTTGATGAACATCTTTGATATCAACACCAAGATCATCAGCAATACGTTGTGCCTCTTCGTGATTCAACCACTCAAGACGCTGTTTGCTCGAACGAAGATTAAAGAATAACTTGCGTTGCGCTTTAGTAGTAGCGACTTTGACAATACGCCAGTTGCGTAACACAAACTCGTGAATTTCTGCTTTGATCCAGTGAACGGCAAACGATACAAGTCGAACGCCTTTTTCAGGGTTAAAACGTTTAACCGCTTTCATCAAGCCAACGTTACCCTCTTGGATAAGATCAGCCTCTGACAGACCATATCCTGAATAAGATTTTGCAATATGCACCACAAAACGAAGGTGCGACATAACTAACTGGCGCGCAGCATCGAGATTTTCATGGTAGTAAAGCTCTTCAGCCAGCGCCAACTCTTCCTCTGCTGATAGCAGCGGAATTGCAGATACGGTCTGCGTGTAAGCCCCAAGGTTCGCACCTGGACTTAAATTAGCGTAGGTTTGTAAGCTAGTGCTCATTTTTCCTCCAACAGCAAATTGCGCTGTTACACATTTAGCCGACGAATATTAGCAGATGGTTTTAAATCTGCCAACTCTTGCCTATAAAGACAACGTGGGGACTAAAAGTTCAATTTCAAGTGCTAAAAGTTTGATCTAGGTCGGTTCTATATCACGTAAATGTTTAAAGACCGCCAAGCTACTGCCTAACAAACCAATAATAGCCCCAATAATACATACGCCTAAGGCTTGCAAAAAGCTCAATGTTTGCACATAAAAACTCGCTTGGTAAGCGTCGGCTAAGGCCTCAATTGGGCCTGCTACCCAAAAGCTTGCCAGCCAAACAATAATACAAGCCAATACACCCCCGCCGATACCGTACCAAAGCCCAACATAGAGAAATGGCCGTTGCACAAAGCTATCGGTAGCGCCAACCAACTTGGCAATTACGATCTCATCGCGGCGTTGTTCGATCGTCATGCGAATTGTATTACCGACCACCAGTATCACCCCCAGCCCCAAGAGCAGAGCAATGACTTCAATGGCACTATCCAATAACGAAAGGATCTGTTGTAACCGCTGAATCCATTGCATATCAAGCTGGGTGCGCGTCACCCCTGGGATATCTTTTAGGTCGTCGATAAAACGCTCTGCCTCTGCTGACCCCATGTTGTGATTTACTGGGGTAACCACCAACACAGAGGGTAGTGGATTTTCATCAAGCAACTGCAGCACATCACTGAAACCAGATACCGCCTCAAACTCTTCTAGTGCTTGTTGTTGTGAAATGTATTCGACCTTATTTATGTCACTGCGCTGGCGCAGCGTTTGGGCAATGTCTAAGGCCCGAGATCGATCAACTCTTGGGTCGAGAAATAAAGAGGCCGAGGTGCCACCATCTAGATATTCACCCAGATCGGTCAAGTTATTGACCACCAGCGTCATCCCTGTCGGCAAACTCAGTGCAATGGCTATCACCAACCAAGCTAGCAAAGTTGTAAAAGGTGATTGAATAAGGCGACGCCCGCTTTCTTTAGCGACTCGCTTGTGATCTAAACGATACGATGCCCAGCGATGACGCCAGGTGACTTTGGACTGCACGGCTCCTTTATTTGCTGTCATGATGCTTTACCCGCGTGCAGCTGGCCATGATCAAGGATCAAGCGTCGGCATTTCATCGATTCGATTAATGCAATATCGTGGGAAGCAATAAGAACCGTCACCCCCACCTGATTAAAATCACGAAATAGCTGCATAATCTCAGCCGACAATTCAGGGTCGAGGTTACCTGTTGGCTCATCGGCAAGCAGGAGGGCAGGCTTATTGACCACCGCACGGGCGATACCTACGCGCTGTTGCTCACCACCCGAGAGGGTAATGGGCATAGCCTTTTCTTTATCGAGCAAACCCACCTTATCGAGTGCTGCACGCACCCGGCGGCCAATTTCTCGCTGATCAACACCGCTGATATGCAAAGGCAAAGCGACATTTTCAAACACCGAGCGATCGAACAGCAGCTGGTGGTTTTGAAAGACCACGCCAATACGTCTGCGCAATTGCGGAATATGCCTGCGCCCCATGGTCTGTAGCGACTTGCCACCAATTAATACTTCGCCTTGGCTAGGCTGCTCCATGAGCATGATGAGTTTAAGCAGGGTCGATTTACCCGCGCCCGAGTGGCCTGTCAAAAACGCCATTTCACGCGCATCAAGCTTGAAACTAACATCGACTAAGGCGTCGTGACCGCAGGGATACCGCTTGCTTACGTGTTTAAATTCAATCATCGCCTAAACGCTAACCAAAAAGTGCCTCGACAAAATCGTTGGCGTGGAAGGGTCGCAAATCGGTCGCCTTCTCGCCAATACCAATAAATCTTACCGGTAGCCCAAGTTGCTTAGACACCGCACAGATCATGCCGCCTTTGGCAGTACCATCCATTTTAGTCAAGGTAATGCCAGTTACGCCAACCGCGTCGCGAAAATGGGTGGCCTGTGCCAAGGCATTTTGGCCGGTGCCTGAATCAAGCACTAACATCACTTCATGCGGCGCGTTTTCATCGATTTTTTTCATTACCCTGACGCATTTTTTGAGCTCTTCCATCAGGTTGTCTTTGTTATGCAAACGGCCGGCAGTGTCGGCGATTAATACATCAACATTGCGTGCCTTTGCAGCAGACAGCGCGTCAAAAAGTACTGAAGCACTATCGGCACCGGTATGCTGTGCCACAACAGGCACTTCATTACGCGCGCCCCACTCTTGCAGCTGCTCAACCGCCGCTGCGCGGAAAGTATCACCCGCTGCCAGCATCACAGAGTGACCTTCGGCCTTAAAACGCTTCGCCATTTTACCGATAGTAGTTGTTTTGCCAGCGCCATTGATACCGACCATCAAGATGACAAATGGACCATCTTGCTCGGGAATCACCAAGGGCTGCTCGACGGCTTGCAGCATCTCGGCCAGTTCTTGTTTCAGTGCTGCAAAAAGCGCATCGCTATCCGACAGCTGTTTTCGTGCAACTTTTTGGGTGAGGTTTTTAATAATCTCGCGGGTAGCATCAATGCCCACATCGGCGATTAATAGCTGGGTCTCGAGCTCGTCCATTAGGTCATCGTCGATGGCCTTTTTGCCAAGCAGTAAATCGGCCATGCCACCGCCCAATATCTGGCCGGTTTTGCTCAAGCCTCGCTTCAAGCGTGCCATTAAACTGTTATCAAGTTGTTCGATAACTTCGGCTTCGTGCGCCTCGTTTGGCTCAGCTTGTTCTGCTTCTATTGCCTGTTCAAGAGACGCATCCAGCAGCCCCTCTTCACGCATTAATTCAGCATCTGCTTCGCGTTCTTTTTGCTCAGGGGTGTCAGATTTCTTTTTCCAAAAAAATATCATTACTGCTACCTGTGGTGTACTTAACCTAGGTTGGGTTAAGAATACACATGAGTGATTCGTTCAAGTGCGGTATCCTATCACAATGTTAGCCCATGAGGATGCTATGAACACGCGTAAATCTTCCCATAATGCAAAACGAGATGCCGGCGGCAAGCTTCGCATCATCGGCGGTCAATGGCGCGGCCGGCAATTACAGTTTCCAGCTGTTGAAGGTTTACGCCCAACCGGTGATCGGATTCGGGAAACTGTGTTCAATTGGCTGACTGGTTATACAGCCCATGCCCGCTGCTTGGATGTGTTTTCAGGGAGCGGCGCGATGGCGCTAGAGGCGCTCTCCCGTGGCGCAGCCCATGTCACTGCATTAGAGCTGGACCGCAGCGCTGCACAGACTATTCAACAACACGGTAAAACGCTAGCAGCATCGAACCTGACAGTACATAACGTCAACAGTCTCGATTGGCTGAAAGCAGGCAATAACGCTGAGCCATTTGATATCGTGTTTATCGACCCGCCATTCGCTGCAGAATTAGCCGAGCAATGTGTTGCCCTGTTATTACAAGGCAACTGGCTAAGCCCAGAAGCATGGATCTATGTCGAGGCTGATCGAAAGCTAGCTAAACCTGAATTTGCAGAGAATATTGTCGAACATCGCTACAAAGAATCAGGGCAAGTGCGCTATGGTTTATACTACCTCAGTTAGTTCACTATTGAGTGATCTGATCATTTTGTATACCATGCGCGGGCTACAAGAGGCTTAACCATGAAAACTGTTGTTTATCCGGGCACCTTTGACCCCATTACCGTTGGCCACATCGACTTAGTTGAGCGCGCATCGCGTTTGTTCGATAAGGTTGTCATTGCCATTGCCCAGAGTAAAAAAAAGCAGCCGCTTTTTAACCTTGAAGAGCGTATCGAACTTTGCGAAATCTCTGTAGCGCATATCGAAAACGTTGAAGTGTGCGGATTTGACTACTTGCTTACCAATTTTATCCGCGACAAAGGCTCAAACACGGTTATTCGTGGCCTGCGTGCTGTCTCTGATTTTGAATATGAATTTCAGCTTGCCAACATGAACCGCGCGCTTGATGCCAATTTTGAAACTGTGTTCCTGACCCCTGCCGATCACTTGTCGTATATATCATCAAGCTTGGTACGTGAGATCGCATCACTCAATGGTGACGTATCTAAATTTGTGCACCCTCTTGTGAGCGAAGCAATCATTAAGAAATTTGGAGCCAAATAATGTCGTTAAAGATTACTGACGAATGCATTAACTGCGACGTGTGCGAACCCGAATGCCCCAACGAGGCGATTTATCAGGGTGCTGAGATCTATGAAATAGACCCAAGTAAATGCACCGAATGTGTTGGCCATTTTGATGAGCCGCAATGTGTTGCGGTCTGCCCTATCGACTGTATTCCAGTTGATCCAGACAATATCGAAACCGACGAAGAACTGCGTGCTAAGTATTTCACCTTAACTGGGCGTATTGCCGAGTAATTATTCCTGCGGCAGCCGATGGCTGCCAAAATCTCTATATTATTTCTGACAGACTTTACAAAATACCGTTGCTCGCTGCCCAAGACGGGTTTCAGTTAAGCCACGTCCACAATTTACACAGGCCTCACCACCTCGACCATAAACGGCCAGTGTTTGTTTAAAATACCCCGGTTGACCATCACTCCCCACAAAATCACGCAAGGTTGTGCCGCCCTGCTGAATTGCTGCCGCCAACACCTTTTTGATTTCGTGAACCAATCGCTCACAGGCTGGCTTGGTTAATTTGCCCGCTGCTTTATTGGGGTTGATACCTGCAGCAAACAAGGCCTCATTGGCATAAATATTACCGACCCCAACCACGACCTTGCTATCCATAATGAACAGTTTGGTCGCTATATTGCGCTTACGTGATCGCTGCCATAAATAGTTTACATCAAATGCTTCACTTAGCGGTTCAGGCCCAAGGTGTGAGATCAAGTCGTGGTTATCAATCGCACCCTCTGTCCACAAGACACAACCAAAGCGTCTGGGGTCGTGGTAGCGCATCTGCATGCCATTGCTCAATGAAAAAATAAGGTGGTCGTGTTTCTTTAAAGGCGTTTCAGGGTCAACCATACGCAAACTCCCCGACATACCCAAATGAATCAGCATGGTCGCATCATTTATGCTAAAGAGAAGGTATTTGGCACGCCGCGTCACGCCATCAATAGTATAACCCTCCAAGCGAAACGCGAGATCATCAGGCACCGCCCAGCGCAAACTTGCATTGCGAACGTCCACCTGGGTAATCGTTTGCCCGGTCACATGGGGGCTAACCCCGCGGACGGTGGTTTCTACTTCGGGTAATTCAGGCATGAT
>JALRIU010000264.1 GCA_023255355.1 Pseudomonadales bacterium
CGGGTGATGCAGCTATACCATATTCAATACCATACTCTGTTGCTGTGTTAACAGCTTGGCTAAACAATGACTGCCACTCTGGCGACATGTAGTTAACCCGCTTATCAATAATTTGCGGTGCATACAATTCAGCATCAAAGTTCTGCAGCCCACCCACCCCGGCCTGCTTCATCCAAGCCAAGTCTTTAGCAATCCCGTCGCTAGTGACATTACCTGCCATCCAATGCCACCAGAGCCTGGGCTTAGATTCAGAGGGAGGATTTAAAAAATCATTGGCATCAAGGGCTGTAGTATCGAAAGAAAATGTGAAACTAGTTGAGGCTACAGCGATTACAAGCGGTTTGATAAGCGATTTCATAGTTATTAATTCTCGTTATTTTTTATGAATATAACGAGATAGTTTTGATCAAACAATGCTCCCTTTGTCATATAACAATCAATATCAATAAAAATGACTATTTATATAAAAAGACACGTCTTTATAACTAAAAAGACAATCAATTTTGTTAAGACTGCTTGCAGATAAACCTGCACAAACGTATATTAGATGTTCCTACTAAACAATAAGGTTAATTATAATGAAAATAAAAACTCTGTTCGGCTTAGCTCTTTTGGGAAGCGTTTCATTTTCAGCGTTGGCTGCAGATGTCACGGGTCTTTGGCAAACCGAGCCCTATAAAGGTATTACCGGTGGCGGCGGTAACGGTAAATATGACCAAGTCAGAATTCACCCTTGTGCAGATAATGCCGAGAATATCTGTGGCACTATTGAAAATGCCTTCATGAAAGATGGCACTGCGAATACGGAAAACGATTTTGTTGGCAAGGCGATGCTAGTTGACCTTAAACCCAAAGTGAACCGTAAAACTAAAGAGATTGAACCTAATAAATTCAGTAAAGGTGAGATCTTGCATCCACATATGAATAAGTTCTTTAGATCATCTATTGAATTGGATAAAGATGATCCAAATGTCTTGCATTTAGATGGTTGTTTAGCGTTCTTCTGCATGGGCCAAGACTGGCAACGCGTTGAATAATCCATATCACACTGCGTACACCCGCTAAGGTGTACGCATCACTAGCACGTATAAAATACCTACTAATATTACAAGTAACACATTGAGTTAGCTCCAATCTTCAGTATGATAATTAAAACTGTATAAAGGATCCTTTCTATGGACCAACCCAACCAACTCTCAAAACTTAGCGTGGCATTACACTGGTTATTGGCCATTGCCATGATCGGCATGCTGATATTTGGCCTGATACTTGAAGAAATGCCAAATACTGAAGAAAGCTATCCTTTGATTGCACTCCATAAATCCATCGGTGTAACCATATTTGTCTTTGCTCTTTGGAGAATCATTAATCGTATCCGCAATGGCCTTCCAAGCACTCTAGGCCACCCTCCATCTTGGCAACGTAAGGTTGCCCATGTGGTATTAATCATTTTAATCAGTGGCACTGTTTTAATGCCTATTTCAGGTATGCTCTGGAGTAGCGGTGCCGGTTTTGGCTTTGCTGCGTGGGGTATCGATATTGTCCCTTATAGCGGTGTTGCAACCCCTTGGATGGAAAATCTAGGCCACATCATTCATGGCCTTTTTGGTAAATTATTAATTCTGGTCATCGGGCTTCACTTATTGGCTTCGATAAAGCATCACTTCATTGATAAAGACGGTACCTTGCTGAGGATGCTTGGAAAAAATATTGAGAAATAACCCACCAAGTTTTAATGCGCTGTGCAACGATCTCGAGCAAGCACTGCAAACTCGAGGCGATGCCTGGCGCATTGCAAGCCTTGCGACACTATCAAACAACAGGCCTGAACTGCGCTCAGTCATACTTCGCACACTAGATATCGACAAGCATTTATTGACGATATATACCGATCGTCGCAGCGAAAAAGTTAATCAGCTGATCAAAAACCCTGAATGCGCCCTGCTCTGTTGGTGCCCCATCAGGCAACAACAATTGCGCTTGAGCTGTATCGCCACCATTAAGTTTGAGCAAAACAATGTTTGGCTAACATTATCAGCTAACCAGCGAAAGGATTATGCCACCATCATTGCACCAGGCAGGCCATTGCAGAATGAAAATGCGGATATGGAAATAGGGTTTAGTGCTCAGAATTTTTGCGTTATCGAATGCAACATTAATCACATTGAATGGTTACGGATAAACTCAGACGGGCATCTAAGGGCCCGTGTGAGCCCCGAAGAAAGCCAATGGATATGCCCTTAAGCTTTTAAGCTAGAGCTTCGTAGTCTTTTTCTAGACGTTTTTGTTGTTTTTTGCCGATGTCACCAAACAAAACATTGAGTGCATATCGCAGACGAGCTCGACTCATGTCAGGACCCAATAAATCCATGGCATCCATCACAGAAAACGAACTCGTTGTACCCGCAATAGCTATAAACAAAGGCGCTAAGAAGTCACGTAATTTTAAGCCCAACTGATCAGCTAAAAGCTTAAGCGTTGCAAAAATGTCGTCTCGCTGCCACTGTCTCAAACCTTCAAGACGCCACAAAGAAAACTGTAATACTGCCTTTAATTGATCTTCATCGAGCTTACATTCCGCAAAACTTGCTGGAGTAAGAGGCAGCATTCCTGAAGCAAGGAACGACGCCAGCGGTGCAAAGTCACTCAACACCTCCATACGTTGCTGTGCATGCGGCAAGACTTTAATAAGGTTGTCACGATTAAAAGCCCACGACTGCAGACAATCCGCCAATTGTTCGATGCTAAAGTCTTCACGCAACCAAAGACCATTGAGCCAGCGCAATTTTTCAATATCAAAAATAGGCCCGCCCAGGCTAACCCGCTGAATATCAAAATGGGTAAGCATATCATCGAGGCTAAATTTCTCACGCTCATCAGGCATTGACCACCCCATACGAGCCAAATAATTAAGCAACGCTTCGGGTAAGAAGCCCATGCGTTGATAATATAAAATGCTAGTTGGATTTTTGCGTTTACTTAGCTTTGATTTATCTGGGTTGCGTAGTAACGGCAAATGACATAACACTGGCATATCCCAGCCAAAATATTGGTATAACAATTTGTGTTTAGGCGCTGAGTTAATCCATTCTTCGCCACGTAAAACGTGGCTAATTTGCATTAGGTGATCATCAACGACATTGGCCAAATGGTAGGTAGGCATACCATCAGATTTTAATAAAATTTGAGCATCAACAAGTGCCCAATCGAGTTCTATCACACCCCGCAACATGTCGTCGATCTCAACGCGACCATCGACCGGTACGTGCATGCGTACCACAAACGGGGCGCCCTGGGCCTCACGTTTTGCCACCTCGTCAGCGGGTAGTTCTAAATCACAGAATTTCAAAGCACGGTTGATACCTTGTTCTTTCAAAGAAACGCGCAACTCGTCCAGTTCTTCAGGGGTTCTATAACATTTAAACGCATGGCCCCTATCAAGCAATATTTGGCAATGTTCGGCATAGATATCACCACGTTCGCTTTGTCGATAAGGACCATAAGGACCTCCGACATCAGGACCTTCAGCCCAATCCAACCCCATCCAGCGCAATGAATCAAAGATTGCTTGCTCAGATTCTTTGGTGGAGCGCGTTAGATCGGTATCTTCAATACGTAAGATAAATTCACCGCCATGTTTCTTAGCAAAAGCTAAATTAAACAACGCCACATAAGCTGTACCTACGTGTGGGTCACCGGTGGGAGATGGAGCGATTCGCGTTCGAACAGTCATGCTGAAGACCTTTGTGGAGAAACCAAAAAATGTGGTGCAAATTTTATAGGTTTTCTCGGCACTTGCGTAGGGTTATACCGAAAAAAGATCACATAAACGACTTCAGCTAAACAATAGACAGATTTCATTAGCATCAGCGCGCATTTGTGCTAGCATCAAACTATAACAACAAAAGGAATTTGCCAATGAAACTAGCGGTAGAACAACTCTCCCACCAGATCTCAGCGCAACACCCAGCATTTCAAGAAAACTTTACGCCCAACGAAGACAGCAGTATAGCTAGCGCTTTGCAACCTAGAGCTATAGCCGCTTTGAGCCACGGCGTCCATATTGCACAACCCGGCTACAATTTATATATCTCGGGGCCCAACGGCAGTAGCCGCGTCGCCCATGTAAAAACCTTTTTAAAACCCATTGCCAACAGCCGCGTCACCCCTAATGATTGGTTATATGTTAACAATTTCGATAACCCTCTTGAGCCGCGGGCTATAAGTTTGCCACCGCAACAAGGCGGTCAATTCTTGAAAGACATCGATGGACTTATTGATGCTCTTTTATCGCTCTTTCCAACCGCCTTTGAAAACCCTAATTATCTTCGTCAAAAAACCTCTTTACAAAAACTCTATGATCAAACCTATGAAGAGGCAATGGAAGATGTTGAGCGCTTTGCACTGATCAATAACATGGCCATTTTTAAAGAAGATGGCGCAATAACTTTCACTCCTCTCAGCAACGGCCAACCGATGGAAGAAGCGGAATTCGCTGTGATGGATGAAAGCCAACGAGAATCCTTTAGAAACGCCGTTGAACAGGCTGAAGAAATGCTAAACGAGCGTTTGCTTGAACTCCCACAATGGCAAAGAGAGCTCAATAACAAACTACGCGAACTTCGCGAAAATATTATCCGTCAAAACATTAAACCCCTGTTCGATGTTTTACAGCACAAATACAGCTCACAAACGGGTGTACTGCTCTATTTGGCGCAAATGATGACCAATTTGCCGCGCTTTATTGAAGAGCACTACCAAGATAGCGACAAGGAGGACACAGAAAAAGATAATATCATCCATCAACGAATGTTATTCGAAGCGTCCTTTAAACCCAATTTGATTACCCGCGAACTGGCTCGTAATGGCGCCCCTATCATAATGGAGAGCAATCCAACCTATGCTAACTTGTTTGGTCGCATCAATTATCAGAGCGTGCAAGGCAGCCTACATACTAGCTACCGCTCTATCAGCCCTGGTGCACTGCATTTGGCCAATGGAGGTTTTTTATTACTCGACATAGAAAAACTTATGCGCGAACCCTACACCTGGGAAGCACTTAAGCACTGTTTGCGTGATGGTCGCATTCATATCGACCCACAAATCGGAGATTTACCCGGCAGTATCCCCGCTGTACTAAAACCGGAATCCGTGAGCCTAAATGTTAAGGTTATCTTGATAGGCCCGCCTGATATTTACTATGGACTCCAGCAATATGACCACGACTTTGATGAATTATTCAGAGTTTTGGTCGATATGGACGACCAGATTGAATGCAACGATCAAAATATTTTCTATTTTGCGCAAGATGTACGCCAACGTGCTAACGAATTAAAGCTAGCAAATGTAAACAACGAGGCCATCGCCGAGCTGCTCAATTACGCCTGCCGGCTTGCTGAAAACCAACAAAAATTTTCTGCTAGCATAGATCGAATTATGGAAGTCGTCGTAGAAGCAAACCAATTTGTCGCCAGTAGCTTCACAACCAGCATTGACGCCGAGCATATACATAGCGCGTTAGAGTTTAGAGCGAGACGCAACGCCCGTC
>JALRIU010000338.1 GCA_023255355.1 Pseudomonadales bacterium
CAAACCAAGTACTTTTTGGAGGCATTACATTTCCTGTATCCGCAATCGCAAATAACTGATCGATGGTTACAGCATACAAACTAAAAGCAGCTGCAAATTGACCATTGTCTACCCTATCCGCTAAAACCTGAAGATATATTCGATACAATGGCCATTGAAGACGAAGCGGTAGATGCACCAGTTGCTGCCGTTTCTGCGGTTATTCGCACCCAGCCAGCACCGGTGCGCGAAGACGGTGCGCCCACACCAAAAGCAACGAAGCAACCTCAGCAACAACCTGCTCAAGAAGTTGCCACACCCAAAAAAGGCTTATTTGGCAGGCTAATCAATGCATTGTTTGGCAACAGCGAAGAAAAAGCTGAAGAAGAAAACAACAAACAATCAAAACCAAATAACAAGCGCAGCAACCAAAACCGCAATCGTCGTAACAATAAGGCTAAACGCGATGAGCAAAAGGCAAATAAACCTGCTGAGGTCGAGACTAGCGAAGACGAAAAATCATCAGATGGCGACAAACCTCGCCGTAATCGTCGCCGTCGTAATCGCCGTAAATCTGGCGATGAAACGTCAAGCAACACCCAACCAGTACAAGTTTCGGATAATGAAATTGATTCAGAAGAAGATTCGACCGACAAACCAAAGCGTCGCCAAGGTAATCGCAGCAATCGTAAACTTGAAGAACGCTCACGCGGTGGTGAATTAAGCGATAAAGCTCGAAATGCAAGCAAGGATGAAGAGCAACAAACTGAACAACCGAAGGAAATCGAAACACCCGTCGAAACAATCGCAGAAGTTTCAACTTCAGAACTAACTACTGTGACAAATGACAAGCCAGAACAGCTTGACATGATTGACGAACAGACTGAAGAAGCGCCTAAGCGTCGCCGTCGCACCCGTCGTCGTAAGACTGAGACAGCTGTTGAAGAAACCACTCAACAAACCACAAGTGAGTCTAACGATGAAGAAACATCTACAGACCCAACTTCTGACGTCACTGTGGAGAGTGAAGTTAACGATGAAAACATCAAAAACCCAACTCCAGAAGTTGAAGAAAAAGTAGCCGCCAAAAAGCCTGCCAAAAAGGCACGCACCACAAAAGCTACTAAAAAGGAAACAACAGAAGCTGAAAAAGCACCCGAGGTCGTTGAGGTTGCAGCTCAACCTGCGCCCGTCGCGAAAAGTCGCGAACGTGCAGCCAATGATCCTCGTTTGAGCCCAGCACCGGTAACCAATGTTGCTATCGAAACAGCGATTATTGATGTCCGAGCAATGATGACAGCACCGTTTGAGCTACCTTCGCCAACCCGTGCTGAACCAGCGCGTGCGGCCAATGATCCACGTGGACCTCGTAGTTTGGAAACCACTACACAGCAAGAAGATGTCAGCCCTGCTGAAAGCGTTGCTGAGTAATTCTAACGAAGGCCGCATACGCGGCCTTTTTTTTCGTCCAATAAAAACAACGATATAACCTTAAAAAAACAAGCATCAAAGTGATGCCAACGACTATGGTATTATTTTGTTATTAAAAATTGTTCAACAAATCATCAGCCTTGTAATAAAAAATAGTTTTTTGCCTTTTTTCACGACCAAACTATTGCACAACATCCTTGTCCCTGTATAATTCGCGTCGTTCCGGTGGGCTGGCTGAGTGGTCGAAAGCGGCGGTCTTGAAAACCGTTGAACCGAGAGGTTCCCGGGGTTCGAATCCCTGGCCCACCGCCAAACAAACAAAGGCACCCTTATGGGTGCCTTTTTTGTTTAAGGGCTGAGCCAGTAGATGAGAACCACGCAGGGGTTCGACAAATTCATCTGAAACGAATTTGAACGTCGGCGCGAAGCAACGACGCCCATAGGGTGAGTGCCAGAATGGCACGAATATATCCCTAGCTGAACAACAAGCAGGCAAAATTTTTGACTCATAATGCCCTTGAATTAAACGCTCAAGTCACTATTATCAAGCAATGATTAATCCTAATTTGTTTTCGATGCGACTATTAATTAAAAGTCTTATTGTTGTTCTGCTTTTAGTAGCAGGAAACACTAGCGCTTTCCCGCTAGAAAATAATCAGTCTCCTTGTGAAGAACACCAATCATCAAACAAAAAAATGCATCATATGGATGCCTCTCAACATTCGACAACAGACAACCACTCATGCTGCGATAACATGGCCAGTCTGGAAAACATATGTGATATGCAAAACCCATGCGATGCTGCATCGCATTGCGGTCAAGTGTCATATCATTTAGATGGTCATATATTGATGAATACAGGGTTTACTTTGCTCAATCAAGCAACCGCCCCTCCCTCTTTTAGACTTAACCATACAGAACTGCACATTCCCCCAGAACTTCGCCCACCAAAGGTATAGCTCCTTCTGGCATTACCAGTAAATCCCATTTACTTTTTAGGAGCTAAATAATGCGAAAATATATTCCATCTTCAACTTCTGACGTCAATCCAACACGACGTATTTTTGTTAAAGGCGCTGCCGTAGCCAGCGCACTAGCAGGAATGGGCTATAGCCCCACTGCTTTATTTGCGGCAGTATCTAAAGGTTCCAACAGAATTGTTCCATCTGAAAGACCCCGCGAATTGTATGGTACGGAATTTTTCTTAGAAATTAGTGAATCAATCGTTAATTTTACGGGTGAGCCACAGCTTGCAAAAACAGTTAACAACATGTTGCCCTCACCTACTTTAGTTTGGCGTGAAGGAGACGAGGTCACTATTCACGTTAAAAACAATCTCCGTGAGGATACTTCACTACATTGGCACGGCATCATCCTTCCCTATGAAATGGACGGAGTTCCTGGTTTTGGTTTTAATGGTATTAAGCCAGGCGATACATTTATCTATAAGTTCAAAGTACAGCAACATGGCACTTACTGGTATCACAGCCATTCTGACTTTCAACGGCCAGAGGGTATGTTTGGCGCCATTCGCGTCGAACCTAAAACACCAGATCCCTATATATATCAGCGCGACTACATTATTCAACTTGCCGACTGGAGCGACGAAGACCCACACGATATTTTACGTCATCTAAAACTGATGCCTGACTATTACAATTATAAACAAAGGACTATTGGTGATTTCTTTCAAGAGGCTGAACAAAAAGGTCTCCGTCAGGCGTTAACGGATCGTAAAATGTGGAACGAAATGTCCATGATGGATCGAGACTTGTCTGACGTTACCGGTGATACCTACACCTTTTTAATGAACGGCCACTCTCCTGCAAGTCACTGGCGAGGCCTTTATAAACCTGGCGAAAAAGTTCGCCTACGCTTCATAAATACTGGTTCAATGACTTTTTACGATATCAATATCCCAGGTTTAAAAATGACCGTCATTGCAGCCGATGGCAATTTAGTTCAACCTGTTGAAGTTGACCAATTTCGTCTGGCAGTAGCAGAAACGTATGACGTAATAATTGAACCAACGAATGGCAAAGCGTTTGCCATTTTTGCTCAAGCGCTAGACCGCTCAGGGTATGCTATAGGTAGTATTACTACTGCTGAAAACGATCTAGCTCCTACCCCTGAAATGGATCCCCTACCCATACTTAGCCACGCGGATATGGGGCATAGCATGGATCACAGCAGCCACAACATGGAGGGTATGGACCACAGTAGCCACGACATGTCGAGCATGGATCACAGCAGTCACATGCCTAGCATGGATCACAGCAGCCACAATATGGCGAATTTGGACCACAGCAGCCACGACATGTCGAGCATGGATCACAGTAGTCACGACATGGCGAGCATGGACCACATCAGTCACAACATGCCGAACATGGACCAAAGTAGCCACAATATGGCGAATATGGACCACAGCAGCCACAACATGCCGAGCATGGATCACAGCAGCCATAACATGGCGAGCATGGACCACAATAATCACAATATGGCCAGCATACTTATGCCAAATGCCAATAATGAGGTTGCCGACTGGCCAGTAGAAATGGCAAAGGTTCGCTGGGGCGCAAATACCAACATGCAAATCACCGATGCTCAATATCGCCTGGATGATCCCGGTGTAGGCCTACGAAACAATGGACGCCGCGTCTTGACCTATGCAGATTTAAAAAACCTTTACCCTACTAATCGCGCAGCTAAACCTGACCGCGAAATTGTGCTTAATCTAACCGGCAATATGGAACGTTACTTGTGGTCGATAGACGGTGTCCCATTTTCAGAAGCAGACCCACTGTATCTTAAGTATGGTGAAAGGGTTCGAATTACTTTTATAAACCACACCATGATGACCCACCCCATGCACCTGCATGGTCTATGGAGCGATGTTGAAACCGGTGACAATAATTATCTCCCTCGCAAACATGTAGTTGTGGTGCAGCCTGGATCAAAGATGAGTATGCGAGTAAATGTTGACGCAAAAGGTCATTGGGCTTTCCATTGCCACATGATGTATCACATGAGCGGCATGTTCCGCCGTGTGATAGTGGCTTAAGGAGGTTGCGATGATGAAGATTAAATACCATTTATGTGCCACATCTTTGCTTGCAAGCTCTATCTGCCATGCTGGCATGATGGAAGATCCATGGGTGGGACAAATATTATTTGATAAGTTTGAAATAAACCCGGAACAAAGCAAAAATCTAAACTGGACGATGGATGCCAAACTCTATCAAAACCTATCAGGCTTTATTTGGCGATCCGAAGGAAGCCATGCTGATGGCGAGACTGAAAGCGAAAACATGTTTTTATTTTCCAAGGGCTTTAAACCCTACTGGGATTGGCAGATTGGTATAGGCCAAGACACAGGTGATATCGATAAAACTTGGGGTGTGATTGGTGTTTCCGGCATGGCGCCCTATTTCTTCGAATCTAACGCTCATCTTCTCGTAAACGACGATGGTGCGTTATTTAAAGCCGACTTTGAACGCGAATATTTAATCACCCAGCGATTGATGTGGGCACCTGAAATAGAGGTCAAACTCGCCTCAGCTAAAATGCCTGATATCGGCGTTGGCTCAGGCCTTTCATCAATAAAATTGGGGCTGCGCTTGCGTTATGAGTTTAGCCGTAAGTTTGCCCCATATGCGGGAATTGAATGGCATAAGAATTTTGGCGAAACAGCCAAAATCAGTGGAATTGGTAGCGATACTCAAGCAGTATTAGGCGTTCGATTCTGGTTCTAAAATGCATTTCACCAAGAGGATGGCATAAAACCATCCTCTTTTTTTGGAGTTTCTAAAATTCATTGAGAATTCATTTATGAGGTTTGGCGAAAACTGCCTCTTGCCCTATCAATGCACTCTCTATAGTCTCATTTGTGTTAATAACAAATAGGTTGTAGTTTATGGAGCAGTTAGAAAATTTTAAAAACCTCGCCGAGTACATCGATGATTTTTGCGATAAATTTTCAGATCGAATCGCATATACGAGTATGGGTTACGAGTTCACTTTTAAAGATATCGATATTGCTTCACGAAGACTTGCGAGTTTTTTTCAAGCTAAGCTTGGCCTGAAGCCTGGTGACCGCATAGCCATTCAGCTACCTAACCTATTGCAATACCCCATCGCGGCATACGCTGCCTTGCGCGCGGGCTTAGTTATCGTCAACACAAACCCAATGTACACACCGCGTGAAATGCACCATCAGTTTAACGATTCAGATGCACAAGCGCTGATAATTTATGATCAAATTGTACCCGCTCTTGATGCCATTCGGCATGATATTCCTGTCAAAAATATCATCACTACTGGGGCAATGGATTTTATTGCAGGCATTCCAGAGATCAGTGATGGCACCATTAATACCGACGACAAGGGTGACTATTCGTTACAAAACATTCTTAACTATTTTAATAGTGTTGATTACACGCCTAGCAGTGCAACCATGGAAGAAGTGGCTGTCTTGCAATATACAGGAGGCACAACAGGCGTATCAAAAGGCGCTGCGCTTTCACATCGCAACGTCATGGTAAATTTCATGCAAACGGCAGAACGAGTGCGCCCGACCTATCAAGATTGTAATGAAATCTTAATCTGCCCATTACCTATCTATCACATTTATGCTTTTTCGATGGCGCTGTTCTTTACTACTGCGCATGGCAACCACACAGTTTTAAT
>JALRIU010000024.1 GCA_023255355.1 Pseudomonadales bacterium
CTTCAGCAGAATGGGGAGAAGCCGTCGGACTTGCTATTGTCTTTAAACCAGGTGTTTCACTAACCGATCAAGCTATCTGCGATACCATTAGGCAGCGTTTGCGCTCTTCCCGCGTACCAGAAAAAATTCTTGTTGTGGATGAACTACCCTACAACGAGATGGGCAAGTTATTGCGCCGCAAAATTAAGGAGCTTTTCTAGATCTACCGAGCCTCACTGAAGTTGAATAACTATTAGGTTATATTATGGCTGTGATTTCTTCATATAGGATGTTGTTATGAATTGGCAACGCCCAACAAGTAAATACCCTGTCGGAGAAGGACTACTTTTGGGTGAGCAATTCCAAATAGCCTATGCGACCAATGATATTGAACAAAGTAAAAAAGACTTCGCAGACCGCTTTGGTATTAGATCCTTTAGCACTTTAGAAGGAGCGACACCAGCAGGAGGCTATATCCAAGTTGCCCTAGCTTGGGTAGGCACAACCATGTACGAACTGCTCACCGCATCTGGACAAGGTAGTGAGCTTTACATGAGTAATCTTTCTGAGAAAGATTATCAAGTGCGCCTTCACCATCTGGGTTTTATCCTGCACAGCGATGAACAATGGCAACGTCTGCATCACAGATTCGAGCAAGCTAATATCCCTGTTCTTTATGAAAACCATACCAAGGGCTTCATGCGCAGCTGTTTTATTGAGGCCCCTGGTCTAGGACATTTTTTTGAGTATCTTTATCCTGAACCTGCTGGACTCGATTTTTTCATGAACAACGTCCCTAAACACTAGAGGCAAAATAATGACACTGCACAGTAAACTCACCGACCACTTAAACCATCTAGAAGATGCTGTTGCTGAGCTTGCTAACACATGGCGCCCTGACGATGAGCACTATCGCGCAGACGTCTATCGACAAGCAATGTGTAGTCTTTCATACAGTTATTTTGCGTTTTTTCACGCCACACCGGAACACCCCGACTGGGCACCACTTTGGAACCCCGTCTATACCTTGCAACCGAACCCTGATGATATCTATCTGTACAGCCCAATTCGAGGCGATCTGCAATATCGAGTCAGCGGACAGCGAGGCAGTGTAAAAATTTTAAGTTTTACTACCCAACGCTTTATGTCAGGCATGGTCGATGATATATCGCAAATTGGAGGTCACAATGAAATCGATGATAGCGATTTTTCTGTCGATGCAGAGGGTAATATCGATATCTTATTTAGCGCAGAAAAACCTATCGGATACACTGGCGATTGGGCTCCCATTCACCCTGAAGCAACTGGGATGATGGTTAGGTTTCGAAGTTACGATTGGGAAAACGAAGTCGACCCAAGGCTTTCGATTGAATGCTTAGCTGAAGTCCCCCTAAAGCCCCGACTTAGCCCAGATGATATTCAATTTCGAATTGAAGAAATGGCAAAGTTTCCATCCCGTAAAACTCGCTCATATTATCGTATGCAAAATGGTGTCAAAGAACGAGTTGGGTTTAATGTATTCGAACCCATCAGAATGCAAGGCGCACTCGCCAAACAAGTCTACTGGCCTGCATGCTTTCAGTTTGCAGATGATGAGGCGTTAATTATAGAAACCGACCTTCCTAACCAGCGGCCATATTGGAACATCCAATTAAATGACCCCTACTTTAACTCATTGGAGTATGTGTACCGACAATCGAGTTTAAATGGACACAGTTCCCACATAGATAGCGACGGAAAATTTAGGGCTGTTATAGCATTAGAGGATCCAGGCGTTCCTAATTGGCTCGATCCAGCAGGCTTTAATGAAGGAGGTATTTATGGCAGATGGTTTGATTGTGATAGCGCGCCATTACCGACTATTAAAGTGGTCAAAAAAGATAAATTAAGAGATTTTCTGCCTGAAGATACCCCGATGATCTCTCCAGAAGAGCGCAGCTTGAGCTTAAAACGCCGCATCAAAGCATGCCAACGACGTCGCAGATGGTAAACCTATATGCTTGAACATTTTAACTTTAGTAACAAAGTAGTCATTGTCACGGGCGGCGCTACGGGCATTGGTGCAGCATGCGCCGAGATGTTTGCCCAATTGGGAGCCAAACTCGTCATCGCCAGCCGCAACATGGAACGATTGAGCGCTAAAGCGGCATTTATTAAGCAGCAATATAATACAGACTGCCTACCGTTAGAGTGCGATGTTCGCGACGAAGCTGCAGTGCAAAACATGGTCGCGCAGACGCTACAACATTACGGACGAATCGACGTACTCGTCAACAATGCAGGTGGCACCCATATGCGCCCAATCGAATCCATCGATGCGGCAAGATGGCACAGAAGTTTTGCCATCAATGTCGATGCGGCTTTTTACTGTACTCAAGCAGTGGGTAAATTTTTTCGCCAACAGGGCGGGGGCAGTATCGTCAATATATCCTCGATGGCGGGCGAAAAAGGAACGCTTAATGGGGCCGCTTATTCCTCTGCTAAGGCTGCCTTGCAAATGTTTACTCGTGTTTGTGCCGCCGAGTGGGGACCGCTGGGGATTCGAATCAATTGTGTTGCACCGGGTATGATTTTATCCGACATTGCCAAGGAACATCTAACAGCCTCGGGAATTGATATAGAGGCAGGCATTAAATCATTTCCCTTGCAACGCGCAGGCACGCCAGAAGATGTCGCGCAAGCAGTGATATTTTTGGCAAGTTCGGCCGCTAGCTATATCACAGGCGAGACAATCTGCATCAATGGTGGACCACAACTTGGCGGCAACAGAAAGGAGTCATAAATAATGACTAGCTTGGCGACACCTCCTAAACAATTTCACCAAAGCATACAACAATTACATGACCGAGTTATTGACGCTTTGGGTGCAGATGACTTTGGCCCCCAAGACTATCTCGAGGGACTAAACGTTCTTTTACTATCGCTAGATTATGATCCACAACTTACAGAAAAAGGCCGCCAAATCGCATGGGATGAATTGTTCGCAGCACTTTATGCCCGTGCCCATACCTATCAACAAATGGCCAAATATCCAGACTGTGAGAAGAATCAAATCATTTCTCCGGTCGTTATCACTGGTCTACCGCGTTCTGGCACCACAGCATTGCATAAATTATTGGCCGTCGACCCACGCTTTCAAGGTTTGCAAACTTGGTTAATTGGCAACCCGATGCCTCGCCCTCCTGTGGAGGATTGGCAACACTATGACGCCTTTCAAAAGACGCTCGCAAAACTTGAGCAGCGCTATAAAGATGTTCCTGAAAAAAAGATGGCCCATCAAATGGTAGCAGACGAAGTCGATGAATGCTGTTTAATTTTACGACAAGACTTTCGCTCAAATATTTGGACCTATCTTTGGAGTGCAGCAAGTTACGATGTCTGGCTGCAAACCCAGTCAGAACTATCGAGCTATCAACATCTGTATCGTGCAATGCAAGTCATGGGACACAATACCCCGTCACAACGCTGGCTCTTGAAAAACCCGGGTCATATTCAGCATTTGGATACCTTGTTTGCTGTTTTTCCTGATGCAAAAGTCATCCAGACCCATCGCGATCCCGCCAAAGCAATTCCCTCTTTGGCACAACTGCTTATTCATAATCACAAACTCGTGGAAGAGGGTCGTTTTGAACTTCGAACACAAATGATGGCCATCCGTGAAATGGAAAAATGGGCCGATGCATGCGACAAAGCAGATAATGTCAGAGCAAAATATCCAACTCAAATACTCGACATCTATCATCGCGATTTTCATGCATCTCCTATAGAAACGGTACAACGGATTTATAAGTTCATTGACGAGCCTTTAGACGAGCTCACACAAATGGCGATGCAACAACGTATTATCGATGATCCAGAACGAAAACATGGTAAGCATCAATACAATATTTCGGATTTTGGTTTAAGCGAACAGCAAGTTAGGCAACGCTTTGCCAATTATATAGGTCGTTATAATCTATAGGGATATATCATGAAAGCAGCCATCTACCCCGGCCATGGCCAAGCACTCGAAATACACGACGTCGAAGACCCCTCTCCTTCAAGCACGGACATTGTGATTAAGGTTCACCGCTGTGGTATTTGTGGCACAGACTTGCATATGACCGAAGGACATACCTGGCAATTTCCCACTAATTGCATCCCTGGCCATGAATTTGCTGGTGAAATTGTCGACATCGGCGCAGAGGTTAAAGGCTACAAAAAAGGTGATCTCATCACCGCCCTACCCTCAACCGGCTGCGGTCAATGTGTCGCCTGTCACGCTGGTAACTATGTGCTTTGCCATCATAGTCCCGGAGTGCTGGGTGGCTTTGCAGAGTATATGTCAATCCCAAGCAAGGTTGCCCTGAAGTTACCAACCCATCTGAATGCTGCCGATGGCGCACTTATCGAACCCCTCGCCGTGGGATTATATGGCGTGCGTATAGCTCAGCTACAAAAAAATGATACGGTGCTCATTATGGGCGCCGGCTCAGTGGCCTTGTGTACCGCATTTTGGGCCAAACATATGGGTGCCAAAAAGGTTGTTATTTTATCTCGATCAGCTTGGCGGCAGACCATGGCATTAAATATCGGGGCCGATGCAGTCGTTGTACAAAGTGACACCACAGAGGCAGAACTTAACGAACTATTCGCCGGAAAAGCTGATGTTGTCTTTGAATGTATCGGCCAACCCAACCAGCTTATGCAAGCAGTTAATTACGCGAGGGTATTAGGCAAAGTGGTTTCTTTGGGATTTTGCACCCAAGCTGACCCAATAATCCCAGCCATCATTGGCTACAAAGGGGTATCTCTTTTTTTCCCCGTAGGCTATACCTTACAAGACTTTAAGTACGCCGCCGACACAATGGATAAAGGCCATGTTGACCCTAAAATCATGATTACGTCAACGCGCCCACTGGATGATATCGCATTGGCATTTAGCTCTTTAAGACAGGCTAATCAAGAAACCAAGATACATATTAGCCCGCTACTCTAAGACTAACCGTGTAACATGATCCGGCCACCATTGACGGGCACAATTTGGCCATTAATAAAGCCTGAGGCATCGCTTGCTAAAAAGAGCATCACCGGGGCCATGTCTTTATCTGGATCCCCCATCCGTCCACCGAGTGGCACTGTTTGTTTTTCCTTAGCTTTAAAGGCAGCAAGGTCTGACTCTGACAAACTTGCCAAATAAGTCTCATACATTGGCGTCGCCATGGTTGGATTAACACAATTACAGCGAATGTTATATTTTGACGCCCATTCTTTAGCTATGGTGCGAGTCCAGGACAAGACAGCTCCCTTCGAGGCGGCGTATAGGGCACCATTCGGCATACCAGCCATCGCGACGTCTGAGGCAAAATTAATAATATTGCCCTGACCTTCATCTATAAATATTTTACAGGCTGCTTGGTTGGTCAATATTGTACCGTTGATATTAACCCCCCAAATGGCTTGCATTTGTTGCACCGACCAATCCTCAGCAGGACTAGAAAAATCAATAGCGGCAATATTCGCAAATACATCTAACCCTCCCAGATAATGCTTAGCTTCAGCAAAGGCATCATTGACACTGTCAGGGCTAGAAATATCGCACTGAACAAACATCGCTTCACCGCCTTTTGAGGTCTGATTATTAGCCACATCAACCTCGCGCTGACCACTAACTGGATCGATTTCTAATGAAACCACTTTAGCACCCTCGCGCACATAGGCACGCAAGGTAGAAGCGCCTATGCCACGACCACCCCCGGTGATGATGATACGTTTTCCTGTTACGTCCATTTGTACTCCTTACAATA
>JALRIU010000199.1 GCA_023255355.1 Pseudomonadales bacterium
GACGAATTCGTCGTTTTCATCACGTGCATACGCCGCTTCTAGAGCACTGATTGAATCGGCGAAGCGATGTTCTGCACGTCCCTCGGTTAATAGTCGATAGGCTTTTTCAACGCGATCCCAACGGTTGTCACGATCCATTGCATAATAGCGTCCAATCATGCTGGCGATACGGCCGACGCCCAAACCAAGAATGTGTGCTTCGAGTTTAGCTAGCGACGCTTTTGCGCTGCGCGGGGGCGTGTCGCGACCATCTAAAAAGGCGTGCACGTAAACCTTGCTTGCGCCTCGTTGGGCTGCTAGATCAACCGCTGCAATCATATGGTTTTCATGGCTGTGAACGCCACCTGGTGAGACCAGGCCAAAAATATGTACTGCTTTGTCGGCGGCCACAGCTTTGTCGACGGCAGCCGTAAGCACCGAGTTTTCAAAAAACTTACCAGTAGCAATTTCATTATCAATGCGCGTAATGTTTTGATAGATGATACGACCAGATCCAAGGCTCATATGACCGACTTCTGAGTTGCCCATTTGACCATCGGGAAGGCCTACATCCAGTCCTGATCCAGAGACCAGTGTATGGGGTGCCTCACGCCAAAGTCTATCCAGGTTTGGTGTGTTGGCGTGATAGATAGCGTTTGAATCGGTATCTTCGCGATAGCCGAAGCCGTCTAGAATAATTAGCGCGGTAGTTTGCTTTTTGTCTCTCATGGTCCTGTTCACATTCGAAGTGTGAGGCTTTTGGCCTCTGATTTAGCGGTTTTGCCCTTTAAGATGCGCAATTTTAACCGTTGTAAGCTATTTTGGCCATGCAATGCAAACGAAGTCATTCGGAAAATGTGTTAATAGTTGGGGTCGGCGGCGACAGAGTGTATAATCGCCTGCTTTAAAACCCACGCTGAGAGAAACGCATGGAACTGTTTGTAGAATTTATTGGCCGCGAGTGGATGTTAGTGACATCACTGATCATTCTTATCGCCTTGCTGTTGTTTAATGATATCCGCAAGAGCGGTACCCAAGTATCGGTGCAAATAGCCTCGGGTATCGTCAGCAAGCAAAATGGTGTGTTTGTCGATGTTCGCGAAGCTAAGGCTTTCCGCGAAGGGCATATCTCAGGCTCGATAAATATTCCGTTCGCAAAGTTGAAGGATTCCATGTCGCAGCTTGAAAAATACAAGGATACCCCCATTGTTTTAGTATGCCGCTATGGCCAGACAACAGGTCCCGCGGGAAAAATGTTAATCGAAGCAGGCTATTCTCAGGTATACCGCATGCAAGGGGGTATTACCGAGTGGGAAAATAGCCGTTTCCCGACGGTAAAAAAATAACGTGAGCATTGAGATTTATACAACGCGTATTTGTCCTTTCTGCATTCGTGCTAAGCGATTGTTAGACGCTAAAGGGGTTGAATACCACGAGATACAAGTCGAGTTTGATTCACAAAAGCGCGTAGAAATGCAGCAGCGTTCTAAGCGTCATACTGTGCCTCAAATTTGGATTGGCGATCTGCATGTGGGCGGTTGTGATGACCTCTATGCTCTTGAAAGAAACAACGAATTAGATTCGCTGCTTGAACCATATTTGGTTCAGTAGTATTAACAAGGAAAATACGATGACCGAAGAAACCTCAGTAAACTTAAATCCTGATGCTGGCGCTCCACAGCAAAACCAACAATTTGGTTTACAGCGCATTTACTTGAAGGATGCCTCTTTTGAAATGCCACTAGGCGCAGCGGCTTTTACCCAACAGTGGGAGCCAAAGATTAACCTAGACCTAAACACCAAAAACGTGCAGTTAGACGAGAAGTTGTTTGAAGTGACGTTATCTTTGACGATCAGTGCAACCATTGGCGAAGAGGCTAAAACAGCGTTTTTGGTCGAAGTTCATCAAGCGGGTATTTTCGTTGCTGACGGTTTTGATCCTCAAACCTTGCATCAAACCTTGGGTATCGTTTGTCCAAATATTATCTTCCCTTATGCACGTGAAGCGGTCGATAACCTTGTAACACGTGGCAGCTTCCCTGCCTTGTTGTTAGCACCAGTAAACTTTGAAGCGCTTTATGTTCAAGCAATGCGCCAAGCTGCTGCAAAACAGCAAACTCAAGCGCAAGCTGCAGAAACAGAAGCACCTGCTGAATAAGTGCGGCGCTAATTTTTTACTTAAAAGACCTCAGCCTGGCTGGGGTCTTTTTTTATCTGCCGCCAATAAAGTCAAGCTGCCGCCAAGCTTCGTAAAGAATCACTGATGCTGCGTTAGAAAGATTCATCGAGCGCGAATCAGCCAGCATTGGTAGTCTTAAAATTCGCTCAGGTGCTTGAGCTGTCAGCCATTCAGGGGGTAGGCCCTTGGTCTCTTGGCCAAATAGAAAGGCATCACCGTCTTGAAACACTGGGCTGCAGTAGCTGGTTGTGCCGCGGGTACTTATCGAGAAAATTCGCGCTCCGATTAGAGCGCTCACGACCTCATCTAGGCTGTCATATTGCTTAACATTGGCGAACTCGTGGTAATCCAATCCGGCGCGTCTCAAACGTTTATCATCGATCTCAAAACCATAAGGTTTTACCAAGTGCAATTGTGCACCGGTATTGGCACACAGGCGAATAATGTTGCCGGTGTTGGGTGGAATCTCAGGGCGATAGAGAATGATATTGAGCATACTGCCTTCCGGATTAATTAAAGGTGCACACTATAGCAGTTAAATCTTCGAAGTTTGAGAACTGTTTGGGGGGCTGACTTGTCTGGCCCCACTCTGCTTGTCCAGGGTTGTACCACAGACTGTTAATACCTAGCTTTTGTGCGCCTAATACATCGTGTTCTGGGTGGTCACCTACATGCAGCATCTCGTGGTGTTGGCATTGAGCATTTAATAAGGCTGCTTGAAAGGGTTCTGCAGCAGGTTTGCTAACTTTGATTTTATCTGCGCATATGGCGAAATCGAAATAGCGACCAAGCTCTGTTTGAAATACATTGGCGTTACCGTTGGTGATCACGCCAAGGGTAAATTGTTCGGCTAATTCTGTAAGGCACTGATGCACACCCTCAAAAACAAAAACCGTTTGTCGAGCTCTTACGAATACATCAAACGCCGCCTGACTCAAACGACTTGCCGCCATCGGCTCGTGGCCAAGGTCGAGCAGCGCATGATTTAGCACCTTGCGCCTTAAGTCGCTGATACGATGAATGAGATCGGGTTGCTGTTTTATGAGTTGTTTACGTAGTTCAAAAAAGTCCGCTGCTTGGTATTTACTGGCCAGTTT
>JALRIU010000255.1 GCA_023255355.1 Pseudomonadales bacterium
CGATCCATAGTTAACACCTCAATTGCTAGCGTTCATTAAAGCACATCTTAAACAATATTTCAGCGCGACTTATTTGCCATAGCGGCAATAAAATCAGCCACCAAGGTTCGATGCTCTTCAGTATGATGCGCTAAGCCTTGAAAAGCAGCCGACATGTCTAATATTGGTTCGAGCCGTGCGTGCTGACTTTCACGCAAAAGGCGCTTGGTCATGCGCAGGGCCGGCCCAGAATTTTTAGCTATACGCTCTGCCACACTAAGAGAGTGTTCTAATACCTTGTCGTCGGCAACCACCTCAGTCACTAATCCCCATGCGAGTGCCTTTGCAGCATCGATTCGATCACCTGTTAACGCCATAAGGCTTGCCTTAGCATGGCCAATAACCCGCGGTAATAACCAAGCGCCGCCATCTCCCGGAATAATACCAAGACTGACAAAACTTTCTGCAAAAGTGGCGCGCTCGGAAGCAATACGAATATCACACATACAGGTTAAATCTAAACCAGCACCTATGGCATGGCCATTAATGGCTGCAATCACCGGTACATCTAGATTGACCAGCTTTTTGGGAAGCATCTGAAAACTAGCCCGATAATTATCACTAATTTCATAGGGGCTACCCGCAAATACGCCCTGTTTTTCGTGCATATCTTTGACGTTACCACCGGCACAAAACGAGCGTCCAGCGCCAGTTAATACCATCACCTTAACCTGCTTATCGGCAGCCACATCATCAATAACATCAAACAGCTCTTGAAACTGAGAAGCCTCAGTTAAGGCATTACTTTGTTGTGGCGCATTCATCGTCACTATAACGACAGCGCCCTTTCTTTGAATCTCTAAAAAAGCCACGCATTATTCCTCAACACAGCTAAAGCTACTGGCTAGATTAACATCACCCCGTTGGTACTTTGGCCAGCCAGGATAGTGGCACACAGGGCGCGTGCGGCCAGCCGTGGCAGGGTTTTCATCAATGGCTTGCAACTCTTCAGGCACTCGGCCTTCTTCAACCCAAGCTTGGAGGGCATCAAGGGTCGACATACGCGCTTTAAATGTCCCGGTAACGTGCCCCATGCCCGGAATAACATAAAACTTTACGAATGCGCTAAGCTCATCACTACTGTAGCGATTTTGTAGTTTTTGCCAGTAATCGATAGAACTATACACCGGGATAAAATCATCGACGGCACCATGGTAGTAAATTAATTTGCCACCGGCGGCTTTGAACTCATCAATATTGCTGTTATTGGCACTGATGATACCCGCTAGATCGGTGATTCTACCGGCGTACTTACCCGCCTCAAAACCTTCGATAGGATCGAGCGTTAAATCACGCGCCACAGCGTAACGCAAAGTGGCTAAACCTGGAGCAGCTTGCAATGATGAACGTGCGCCAGCCGCACCGAGATTGGGAAAATTAGCGTCAAAAAATGTCGACCCTTCAAACGGGGTCCATTTTGGAAAAACGCTATTACCTTGATCATCTGGAAAAACGCTAAAATCAAGTTGATAAGGTGTATCTTGAACAATTAATGCAGTAATTTGTGCATCAGAGAGGCATTCATCACCTGTATCGACACCATCCGCGCAACGGACTGGATTGTTATCATCAAGTTGCTTAAAAGACGCGGTAGCGGTCTTACATGCGGCAATATTACTAATGATATTATCTTCTACGCCATCAAGCCCATCACAAGCAGTGTAGACCTTAGCGACAAAAGTTTTGGCCTCATTGGGGCTTATCCACCCAGCGCCATCGTTAATATGCATAGCCCTTGCGTACTCATTGGCTGATAAATGTAGCATCAAGACATTGTGGGCAGGATAACCTGCAATCACACCGTCGTAATCCTTAGGAAAACGTTGCACAACATCAAAGGCTTCGTGACCACCCTGTGAGCCGCCAATAAAATAACGATAGCTAGGTAATTGGCCGTAAAAACTATCGATTAAAATTTCTGCTACGTCATGGGTTTTCTTCAACTGCTCGTGGCCATAATTGCGAAGGGCTTCATCATTTAAGAAAAACCTACCATCAAAATTGATCTTTGATTGATGACCACTATCACTACCATAGGTTACAAAACCTTGCTGCAATGGTGTTTTTTCAGAACTTGGTTGAGATGTATAATGTCTATTGGCTTCGATCAACACTCCATTTAGACCCCCACCACCGATATGGATAGAACGCTTGTTCCATTGTTTGGGCAGGTTTATTTGAAAATTGATCGGATAGCCATTATGAGTCACCGGCAAAATATGGCCACGCACCCTACAAACCGTCTCCCCGGCCGAGGTTGCGTCATCTGCCACCCAAACGGCTTCATCGACAATTGCGCCGCGAGTTGCAAGCCCAATATCAGAATTTTGTATTTTTATTTCTGATAATTCTGCACAGTTATTGGCCATCACAAGCGATGAACCCAATATCAAAGACATTGCTGCGATAGTTTTAGTTAACGTCATAAACCGCTCCTTATTAAAGGCACCAATCTACCATCCCTAACTATAAAATGCCCAAATGTTTTCAAAATTAGAAAAAGCGCATATAGTCATTTAAAGATAACGACCATGGATCAGTCATGACGAACACTCTTTTGAAAATACTGTTTTTAATTGGCATCAGTGCCAACTGCCTCGCCCAGGTGACAAGCTACGCGCCCACTGAAGTCGATATGGAGGCAGCGCAACTCAGCGAACATAGCTATTTTGTGCAGGGTGA
>JALRIU010000259.1 GCA_023255355.1 Pseudomonadales bacterium
TGGGCCACCAAGCACCAACTCAATACTTTCAGGTGTCATCAATTGCACTGGAACTAAACGTGCTAGTGCAGCAATGCGTTTCTCTTTCTCTGCATCAATGCGTAATTCGACCTCACCGGCTTCATCACGTTGATATCCTACTTGATGCCGCTCGCCGTCTTGTTCCACCACTCGAGCGAACACCGTAAACTTGTTTTCATCATGCTTAATCAATTGCTTGTATGTACCGATCCGGAACGAACGGCCAAAACCCAAACAATAAATCGACTCCAATAGACTTGTCTTGCCACTACCATTAGCACCAACAATCAAATTAACTGATTTGCCGGGAGCCAGCTTCGCCGCAGTAAAATTTCGAAACTGACTCAATGTTAATGCTTCAATATGCATACTACAGACGCATTGGCATGACAACGTACAATGATGAGTCATCCTCGCTATCTTCTATCAGACCACTTGCATCAGGACCAGACAAGGTTAACTTAACTTTGCTGCCTTGCACGGTGTTTAGCACGTCTATGAGATAGCTCACATTAAAACCAATTTCCAGTGAGTCACCTTGGTAATCCACTTCGATGATCTCTTCTGCACTCTCTTGCTCAGGGTTATTTGCCGTCAAACACATTTCACCTGAACTCAAACTGACACGCACGCCACGATATTTTTCGTTAGACAAAATAGATGCGCGTGAACACGCGTGCTTCAATAGCTCACGGTCAGCAATAACTGTCTTGTCGCCACCTTGAGGCAACACGCGGCGATAATCTGGGAATCGGCCATCAACCAGTTTCGAGGTAAAACTAATACCGTTGGTTTCCACGCGAATATGATTGGTGCCTATAGCGACTTTAATTTCACTATCTGGCGAGTCGAGTAAGCGCATCAACTCCATCACACCTTTACGAGGAACAATGACCTGGCGACCGGTCAGATTCGGCTGGCCAATGGCACAGCTACTCATCGCCAACCGATGCCCATCCGTAGCAACCGTACGTAGCACGTTGGCATCGGTCTCAAACAACATGCCATTGAGGTAATAGCGAACATCTTGATTCGCCATAGAAAAATGAGTCGCTTCAATCAAATCTTTTAGAATACTTTGAGCTGTGACCAGCTGAATATCGCTATCCCATTGATCAATATTAGGAAAGTCTTCAGCTGGTAACGTCGCTAAGGAGAATTTACTACGCCCAGAACGCACCAAGGCTTTATCTTCGGCAGCACTAAATTCGACCGTTGCGCCATCTGGCAAACTGCGAATAATATCTAGAAATTTCTTGGCCGGCACCGTCACTCTGCCGTCAACGGCTTTATCCACCGCACAACGAGCGACTAATTCGACTTCCAAATCAGTACCAGTAAGCCGAATCTCATCACCACTGACCTGAATCAATGCGTTGGAGAGAATCGGAATTGTGTGTCTGCGTTCTACGGCACCACTGACAACTTGCAGTGGCTTTAATAACGCATCTCGGCTAACGGTAAATTTCATCGCCATAGTCCCCTGTTGTTTACGCAGATAAGGTACGAATTAAGTTACGATAATCTTCTTTAATATCATTTTGAGCCTCTTTTAGGCTCTGAATTTGCCGGCAGGCATGCAATACCGTGGTATGGTCACGCCCGCCAAAGGCATCGCCAATTTCGGGCAAACTGTGGTTGGTTAGCTCTTTCGCTAACGCCATAGCCAGCTGCCGAGGCCTCACCACTGAGCGGGTGCGACGCTTTGATAACAAATCGGACATTTTAATGTTGTAATATTCAGCGACAGTTTTCTGAATATTATCAATAGTTACCAGTTTTTCCTGCGCAGCAATCAGATCACGCAATGCTTCACGAACAAAATCAATAGTGATCTGTCGCCCAGTCAAGTTTACATTCGCCGCCAACCGGTTCAAAGCGCCTTCCAATTCACGTACATTTGAACGTAACCGCTTGGCAATAAAAAACGCCACTTCATGAGGCATGGTTATACCACGCTCTTGTGCCTTACGTATTAAAATTGCTACCCGCGTTTCTAATTCAGGTGGCTCAACCGCAACAGTCAAACCCCAGCCAAAACGTGATCGTAAGCGATCCTCAACACCCTCAATTTCTTTTGGGTACAAGTCAGAGGTCATGATGATCTGTTGGTTGCCTTCGAGCAGGGCATTAAAGGTATGAAAAAACTCTTCTTGCGAGCCTTTTTTATTGGCAAAAAAGTGGATATCGTCGATAAGCAAGGCATCAACCGAGCGGTAATAACGCTTAAACTCGTTCATGGTGTTATTTTTAATGGCGTTAACCATATCCTGCACGAATCGTTCAGCCCGCATGTAAAACACTTTGGCGTCTTTCTTATGAGCAATAATGCCATTACCAATAGCATGCAATAAATGGGTTTTACCTAACCCAGTACCACCATAGACAAATAGCGGGTTGTAAACACCGCCCGGGTTCTCAGCCACTTGTAAGGCAGCGGCGCGGGCTAATTGGTTGGATTTACCCTCGACAAAGTTGTCAAAGGTATACTCGGGGTGAATATTGCACTCGAAAATCGGTAACACCGTACCATCGTTATCCCATGGCGTTGGTCGCCGAGCTGACGATCCTGTCGGACTGACCGTGGTTCGCGTTGTCGCGCGGTTTAATGCACGCACTGGAGACGGTTGATCATCCGCTTTGGCCAAACGCCCCACTTCAAAACCAACGTTCGGCGCTTTTATACCTTTGTCACTGGCGATCTCGGCTAAGAACTGACCGATCATAGTCAGATACTTATCTTTCACCCAATCTATTACATACGAGTTTGGCGCATAGAGGATAAGTGTTTCGTCGCGCAGCTCAGCCTGCAGGGGTTTGATCCAGGTGTTAAAATGCTGGGTCGTCAACTCGCTTTGTAGTCGTTCAGAGCAATGTTGCCAAAGCACTTGATTCACCCTTGTCTCCCTGCTGATACTGTTATTATTGTTGGCTTGCCCGGTGATTCAACGATTCGCTGCTTGGCACTTAATCAGACCATGAAGAGAACCCATTTACCGCGCAAATAGGATGACTCGATTGTACTGAAATAGGGCTCAGATCGCTAGTGTTGGGGGAAAATAATACGATAAAATGCTACTTTGTTATCCACAATTCAAAACTACTAGAAAGGCTTTCTGTGGATAGCTTTTAGCGTTGACTTTGATCCTTTTTGTCGATAGAATTCGCGCTCTTAATTTTAGGCAACCCGAATACGGATTAACGTCATGAAAAGAACATTTCAACCAAGCGTCCTGAAACGCAAACGCACTCACGGTTTCCGTGCTCGTATGGCAACTAAGAAAGGCCGCCAAGTTCTGGCTCGCCGTCGTGCCAAGGGCCGTAAAGTACTGTCTGCGTAATTGAACGCGCTTAAGTACGGACGGGAGTTAAGACTGTTAACTCCCGCTCACTTCCAGCAAGTCTTTACCAATCCCCCTGTCAAAGCTGTAACAGCTGAATTGACCTTTCTCGCTATACCTAATCAATTCAATCATCCGCGCATTGGCGTCACTATATCGAAAAAGCGCGCAAACCGTGCTGTTGACCGTAATCGTATAAAACGTCAGATTCGCGAGTCATTTCGACTGAAACAGTATAAAATACCTGCTTTCGATATTATTGTTATTGCCAAGAACGGCGTGGTTGAGTTAACTAACGACGACTTGCAAGAGCGACTGAATTATTTATGGCGAACTATAAGCAAGCGTTGCGAGCAATTCCTATTGGCCTCATCCGCCTCTACCAATGGCTAATAAGTCCGTTGCTGGGACCGCGTTGTCGCTTTCAGCCAAGCTGTTCGCAGTACGCCATAGAAGCTATCGAAAAGCATGGTATGATGCGGGGCTTGTGGCTTGCCATAAAACGCATCGGTAAATGTCATCCCGGTCATCCGGGCGGCTACGATCCGGTTCC
>JALRIU010000261.1 GCA_023255355.1 Pseudomonadales bacterium
GTTGTAGATACGAATCGTATTGATGCCTGTCACACTTGCCTGCATTTGAAACTGCGGATAGTGAATGCCGGGTTCAAAATCTAGAAATTGACGTGCTAAGTGGTGCACACCCAGACGCCAGTCGATGTTAAGATGGTGACAAAGAAAACTGACCAGCATCGCCCGCATTCGAAAATTCAAATAGCCTGTAGTATTCACGCAGCGCATGCATGCATCGATCAGTGGAATACCTGTCATGCCAGTTTGCCATGCGCTAAGGTCAGCCTGAACATTAGCATCGGTGCGATAAGGGAAGTCTCGGTAGGCTGCATTGACGGCAGCAAATTCCATAGACGTCTCGCTTTCAAATTTTTGAATAAAGTGGCAGTGCCAATGGAGGCGTGAGACCGCAGCATTCATAGGCCGCTGCCAACCTGGTTCGGTGGCTAAGTGGCTAAAGAATTGATAGCTTTCGCGCATAGAGATATTACCCCAGGCTAAATAGGGCGAAAGGCGAGAACAGGCCTTGCGCGCAGCTAACGGCTTGCTGATATCCAGATGAAACCGTTTGCCTCGGCCTTGTTTAAATGAGCTCAGTGTTTTCCAAGCCCAACCTTCACCTCCGCGTTGGCTGTGGTGGTACGTTAAGGTCCATTCTTGCGGTGGGTTAAACCATAATTCTGGTGGTGCTTCTAGGCTTAGCATGTTTGCTAATGGCGGATGAATTGGTGCTCTTCGCATTGTTTTGAGCCAGTGCTCATCCCAACCGTCTCGATGGGTAGCGCCGCGTATTACCCCAGCATAGGGTGTTTCATGCCAAGTTATGGTATTTTGTTTACACCATTCACTGACCTCAATATCCCGTTTGAAGGTGCTATTAACTCCGACTTCTTGATGGCTATATAAAGTAAAGCTACCGAAGTTTGCCAATAACTTGTCTAAAACATCGATGGCCTCGCCAAAAAGCGGATAAATTTTTGCATTAAACGGTACAAGTTGTTGGTTGATATCGGTTATCGATTGCCAAATAAAGCGCCAATGTTTTAAGTGGTTATGCGGGTCATGCAACTGACTTGGCTCAACGATGTAGATTAATAGCGTTGGTTGTTTATGTTGCAAAGCATTATGCAGCGGTTCGTGGTCGCGCAGTCTCAGATCTCGTTTAAACCAAACTATCTGCATATTAAATGATTGGCCAGTCATCAATGCCGACTGAGTCAATAACCGATTCTACGGGTTGGGGGGACCAGCGTTGAATAAAATCGCCATTAGGGTCGTAAAGTGAGGTTTGTTTTTCAATGTTGAAATGGCGGCCACCTCGAGGATCAGCGCCGACACCAGCAATATACTGCCAATTTCCCCAGTTAGAGCCGACATTGTAATCTAAAAGATGATGTTCAAACCAGGCTGCCCCATAGCGCCAATCCATGCCAAGCTCATTGATTAGACAGCTAGCGACAATTTGGCGGCCACGATTTGACATGTAGCCGGTGTGTAATAATTGTTTCATACAAGCATTGACCAAAGGGAAGGGGGTATTGCCTGCACACCAGCGGCGATAGCGCTCTGGGTAAAAACAGCCAGGATTTCGTTTGGGTTGGCGAACGCCACCAAAGCGGTATAGGTCATGTCCTAGTTGTTTTGCTAACCATTGAAAATATTCGCGCCACAATAACTCAAAGAAGAGCCAATAGGTTGATTCATTAGCGCTGTTGTCACGTTCGTATTGTTTGATGCGATGGTAAACCTGTCTGGGTGATAAGCTGCCTTGATTGAGCCAAGGCGAGAATTTGGAGCTGTTGTCAAAGCCATCAAGTGCATTTCGAACTTCTTTATAGTTGAGCGGAAGTGCGCCAGAAAAGTAATTTTCGAGATGCTTTCGTGCGCTTTGTGTGCCACCTGTAAAGAGGTTTGACGCCTCCGGTCCTGCAGCCTGAATCATGGACTCTGCAATATTGTGTGATGGTCTTGGTGGCGCGGGTGGCAATGCAGCAGGTCTTGCTAATGGATGGGCGATCGCCTGTTGTTCAGCGACCTTGCGAAAAGGGGTAAAGCTATTTGGCAGTTCATTGTGTGCAAAGGGGAGTGTTTGCACAGAAAACAACGTAGTACTGTCAACTTCTTCAATCACCAGATCAGAAAAGCGTTTTTCAAGCGTTGTTAACACCGCGCGTTCATCACTGCCAAATTGGCGAGCACAAACCAATCTTCCCACGTTGTGATCTTGAATAAGATTAGCCAGCTCCATTTCGGTTTGACCAAAGCAGTGGTGGATAAATTGTTCGTATGGGGCTAATTGCTTATCTAGATCATTAAGTCCCTCAATTAAAAATTGGCGGCGACCTTTGCCCAATTGAGCAAGGTGGAAACGGCGCGGATGGAGTTGGCGTGTGTCAAGACAATGGACGATGAGTAAACGGTCACTGCTTGCTGCCCGAAGCAGGGCCGGATTATCGTCGATACGTAAATCGTTGGTGAGCCAATATAAAGTCGTGAGCATTAATTGTTAATTCGTTCGATATAAAGGGTTAATTCAGCCACTGGAATCCCAAACTTTTTCATAGTTGCTCTGTTGAGTAAGCGATTTTCATCGATAAGGTACATCCAGTCATCTAGCTGAAATTCCATAATTTCACCATCGATAGGTACCTGTAACGTATAGCCCCAATTAAGCGCAAAACCTTCTGTTTTACCAAGTGCGGTACCAACCACATCATCTGCACGACCTGCGTACTGACCATCTGACAGCTTGCTTAGATACCATACCCGGCGTTGGACCTCACCATCGGCATAACGAAAATCCTCTTCCAATACACCCTCATTAGCTTGCCAGCGTCCGACCATATCAACCGTAAAACGACGCGTTACTTTATTGGTGTAATCCTGAACCATGCCAACTGCTTGCAGTTTGCCGTTAAAAAATGTCTCTAGTGCAAGCGAAGGTGTTTCGTTGCGATAATTTTCTAAGGGTGTACTGCACGCAGAAAGCAAACTGCAGAAAATAATTAATAGCCACTTATACATTGTTTTTTCCTATAAGTTTTGCCCGGAGTTTTTGTTCGCGAGTCTCTGGAGATAGCCAAATGGCGAGGAAATCGTGTGCGAGTGCGTCGCCTTTTAGATCGCCAATATGCTCACCATTTAAATAAAAGCTACCGCTATCTGGAGAATTGGCACGAAAGGTTAGCGTGTCATTGTGTTTAACGTTAGGCCAGATCGACATTAATTGACTATCCACCTCGCTAGGAATATTGAGTTTCAAACGCTGCCATTCAGACCGTGTTGTTTTAACTAGGTCTTCGTTGCTGATATCACGCTTGTAGGTCAATGAGAGGGCTTTGGGGTATTGTGTTTCGTTATAAATGGGTTCAACACTATAGAGTGAGGCATCATAGAGATCCAAAAACAACCAAGACATTGATCCCTTGCCGATAAGTGTAAGATCATCGGTGGTGGCGATTGCATTCATACTCAGCATTAGCGCAATAGCACTAATTAAAGTTCTGATCATAAGGACTCCTTTTAATGTTCTTTTTACGTTTAAGATACTTGCAGGGTCTCCTGTAAATGAAGATTTTTATGATCTGAAACAAGGTTTTCTTATGTTTTAATAAGTTCTATAGTATGGGGCTTGAATAGTTTTTAGTCATCGGACTAAACTAACGATCGATATAATAAACGGAGCACGACGATGCCATCATTTAACGACATTCCTTACTACATGTTTCTCAACAAGCCGGTTGCCAAAGAAGTACGTTTAGAAAACCTCAAAGTGCATGGTGAAATACCTGCTGAGATTCGCGGTTCACATTATCGCGCCGTGCCAGATCCTGCCTTTGAGCCACGTTTTGCGGATGACACCTTGCTTTCTGATGATGGCATGGTGAGTCGACTCGATATCAATGATGAGGGCGTTAATTTTGAAATCAAATTTGTTCAAACAGCTCGCCACCAGGCGGAAGTAGCTGCAGGTAAGGCCTTGTTTGGCCGTTATCGCAACCCTTTTACCGACTTGCCTGAGGTCGCGGATGTTGATCGCACTGTATCGAATACAACTCCGGTATTTCATGCGGGTAAATTGCTCATGGCCAAGGAAGATGGACGCCCTTACCAGGTTGATCCAAAGACACTGGAAACTATCGGACGTTATG